>NZ_PJBW01000003.1:0-264419 GCF_002836085.1 Olleya sp. 1-3 | reverse complement strand
TGTTCCTTTGTTTTCCCAAGTACAGGTTGTGTTGCTGTAAGTAAAATTATCCCAACAATTTGTTGCAGTCGGCATGTCTTGTCTTGTTACTGTTACTGTAGCATTTGCGGTATCTGTATTAGAATTAATATCGGTTACAGTTAAAGTAATCACATTGTTACCAATGTCAGAACAGTCAAAAGTATCTTTTGATAAAGTAAAATTAGCTATTGAGCAATTATCTGAAGATCCATTGTTAATAGCGCTAGGCGTAATTGTAGCATTACCAGAATTATCTAATTGAATTGTAATATTTTGGGTTTCGGCATTTGGATTTATGGTGTCTGCAATAATATTTATACTAAACGACGCTGTTTTTGTGTTACCTGAAGTATCAGTGACTTGATAGCTTATAGTAGTATTGCCAACAGGAAATGTGTCACCACTGTTTAATCCGGTAGAATCTGTTCTGATTACAGTTAAAGAGTTATCACAGTTATCCGTTGCGGTCGGGGAGTTCCAAGTTGGATTATTGTTCCCACATGATAGCGATATATTGCTAGGTATGTTTATTAAATCTGGTTTAATTTGATCAAGTACCGTTACTAGTGCGGTACAGGTGTCTGTTTGATTGTCAGCATCGGTAACCGTTAGAGTCACACTCACAGGAGTACCAATATCGTTGCAATCAAAAGAATTAATATCAATGCTGTAATTGGTAATTGCAACATCATCTGTAGAGCCTCCATCAATATCTCCAGCAACAATTGAGGCATTTCCAGTGGAATCTAATTGGATATTTATGTTTTGACATAAAGCGGTTGGGGGAGTGGAACTAGAGGCTTGATCAGAAGTTATTGATAATTTGTCAATAGAGATATCTCCAGACCATCCGCTAGAGGCATCAGAATCGGTAGTAGCACTAAACCTTAGTTTAATTGTTTGATTATCAAAAGTGGATAAATCTACATTTTGTGTTTTCCAAGCATCTGTATGGCTAACTTGCTTGCTTCCTGCTAGTGTATAGGTATCTAATGTTATGTAATTGGCTCCGTTATCAGTGCTTATATCCACAGTTAAAACACCAATATTTGTTCCATACATATGATAGTCGAAAGCTATTGAAGCATTTTCTCTGCCTGTAAAGTCTAAGCATGGACTAATTAATCTAGCTATTTTACTAGGGAAATTAGGATTTGAAGCTTCTGTATATAAAAAATAAGATCCGTCAGATGCTGTAGATGGGCCAGTCTCTGAAGAAGGTGTTGAGTTTCCATCGGTTTCTTCTTGTTTGTTTGTCCAATTAAAATCGTCAGTAGTATCTTGTGTCCATAATCCTAAAGTGTTTTCAAAACTTTCAGAATACGGGAAACTAGTAATAGAACTACCTGTACAAGGGACAGGGGATGAGGTTGTGAATTTTTCTATTGTAGAGTAACTAGATGTTGATGTGCTGCAACGTGTTCTAACTCTTACGTCATATTGTGTAGTATGTGATAAACCGGCTATTTGGTAGCTGTTAGTTGTAAGATTTGTAACGGTAGTCCATCCGGTAGATCCTGAACCTGTTTCTCTATACCTAATGTCGTAATTGGCAGAAGCTACAGCGTCCCAATCAATTCTTGCGCTTACCGTTGTTATGTCTGATACTGCAACATTTGTTGGTACAGTAGTCATACATGGTGTGTTAACACTTATTATTTTAAAATCATCAATAAAAAAACCATCATTTGTTGTTGAATAATTTTCGTTAACATTTTGACCATCTGTCCTAAAGTTAAATCTTATTTTAACGTTATTGGAGTTTTTTAAAGATGAATAATTGGAGTTATCAATACTAATTTCTTCCATAATCCAATTATCCAATTGATCTCCATCATAAACCTGACCGCTACTGTTGGCTTGGAAATTAGCATAAGTAGGACTTTTGTTATCATGACTTGTAGTTGAGCTTGTGGCATTAGGTTTAGTGTAATTACCGCATAATGGAATCCAACTACTTCCACCATCGGGAGATCCGAGTATTTCAACAAAATCATAATTTCTTTCGATATCCCATTTTGAATAAAATTGAATAATTATTTCATTTGAATCTGTAAAGTCATAATTATTAGTTGTTGTTAATGTTTTAGTTGCACTGTTGCTGTAAGTTCCGGTACTTAAAGCATTATTTCCAGAATAAGCATCCGTTGTTGTGTTGTTCCATCCTCCAGTTTGTGTCCAGCCTGTTAGTCCATTAGTGTCGGGTTGGTGATCAAATAATAGGGTAGGTTGATAGTGTTTTTCGTAATTTGCTTCGTAAATAACACCATCATCATTTGATAGTTTTACGTTATATGCTATAGTTTCATTAACAGTAATAGCTGGGTTTAAGTCCAAACTAATACTTACTGTACGCTGTCCAAGAACAGGTATTCCTGATTCGGTTACAGGAGAAGGAGTACTTGTTATGTTTGATGATATAGGAGTAACGGTTACCGTAAAATTACTTGCAGTTTGACCAATACGCTCGATACCAAAGTCTAAAGTACTACCAATTGCATTGGTAATATTACTTTGTGTTAAATCGTGTAGTTTTGCATATTTACCACCGTAATAAGCTGTCGCTAATGATATACGCATAGAGTTTTGTGCTATTGGTACAATAGTAGATGGTGTTGGCCAAAAGCCTTCACCACCATGTTCTGGAGTTGTTGCTATAATTCCTTGACCAGAACCTGTAGATCCATTGTTGTCAGGATTTCCACCCATCATCCAGTCATCAGGTAAACCATTTGACTCATAAAAAATAGTAGCACCATAAAGGTATCTATTATATCTAGTCATTTCTTCATGCCATTTGTAGTACTCGTCTTCACGACCAGAACTTAAAGAAGGTACGCCACCATAAGGATGCGGAACGGAATTAGCAAAGGAATGATTCCAAACTGCAGATTTAATTTGGTGCTTATCTATAAAATCCACCATTATTTGTGTCTCAGGTTCAGATTCTGGACTTGTTCCTCTGTACGTTCCGTTTGTTGTAGTTCCTGAAGACCCAATGTTATTATAGCCCCAGAAATAATCAAAATTTCTATTTAAATCAACACCTCTATTAGTTGAAGTGTTTGTGTTTCCTCCTGTATTTGGTCTTAAGTTTTTACGCTGCATACCTCCTCCGTTTGGATTAAGGTATTCGTTCCATCTTAGTCCGTCAGGATTGACTACGGGGACAAAATATAGTTCGTTATTATCTACAAGTTCTTTAATGGCAGGGTCTGTACTATAGTTTTCTATAATGTACCACATAAAGTAAATGTTATTCATTAATGCACTAACCTCTCTAGAGTGGATCATGGATGTATACAACATCTGTGGTTTAGTGTTTTCGGGTGTTGTACTTTGGTCTCCTGTTATTCTTATATACCACACTGTTGATGGTTGAAAATCAGTGCCAGGACCATTAACATTACCATATGTTTTTTGATTAGTTGAAGAGGCATTTGCTTTTTGAGAAACAATGTTGAGTCCATTAGATTGCGAATAAGCATACATTTGATCTAATTCACTTTGCATTTCGCTATAAGTTAAGCAACCACCCATAGATCCTAATTCAAAATTTTGAGGCGTTACCCAATTTATTTCGTCACAATCTGTATACTGTATAATATTGTCATGAATAAGACTTGATACAGATCTATTTTGTGTATTAGAGATTCTAGATTTAGCTTGTACTTTTTGACGGCGCAATTCTGCTTTAGCTTGAGGAAGATCTTTTATCGCTCTGTTTGCGTAAAATTTGGTAAGATCATCAATTTCTACAGTATAAGAAATATTATTTTTTTTAAGACTCTGTAGTTCCGTTTCAGATAATTCAATTATTAAATTGTCATCTTCATTTTTAGATCCACAACTTAAATCAATTCCTTGAGCTGCTATTGTATGTACAATACGTTCAGTTGGATTGTTAATTTTGATTCTAGAATGTTTGTCTTGCGAAAAAGAAGTCTGTACTATGGTGAATAATAGTAAAAAAGTAAAAGTAATTTTATTCATAGTAATTAGATTAGGGAATCTGAAATAGATTTACGAGATCTAGTGTGTTTAGTTAGACCGCTAAACTAATTAAAATATACTGAAAAACATCCTTAAAACGCATAAAAATACGATAAACTGTAATTTGTACTCGTATTTAATTGTTATTCAGTAATTTATGAAAAGCATTTTTTACCGATTAAGTGTATTATTTTTGAGTTTAGAGCAAAAAAAAGACTTACAATTGTAAGTCTTTCTTGTAGCGAGAACGAGATTTGAACTCGTGACCTCTGGGTTATGAATCCAACGCTCTAACCAACTGAGCTACCTCGCCATATTTTTTGAGAGTGCAAATATATAAACAATATTGATGTGTGCAAACATAATTGTAAAAATAAATTTTTTTTTAAAATGTTTTCTAAACTTATTAATTAATGTATATATTGGACTAATTAAAAAACACAAGATTACAATTAAATGGAAGATAAAATAAAGTACGAAATGGAGTTTGTTGTCCACGCTTCTCCATCATTACTATACCAATATATATCTACGCCTTCAGGGTTGTCAGAGTGGTTTGCAGACAATGTAAATTCGCGAGGAGAGCTTTTCAAGTTTATATGGGATGGATCTGAAGAACAAGCTAAATTACTAACAAAAAAATCAGGAGAACGCATTAAATTTAGATGGTTAGTGGATGAAGACGCGCCATATTATTTTGAAATCAAGATTCAAGTAGACGAAATAACTAAAGATGTTTCAATTATTGTAACAGATTTTGCAGAAGAAGATGAAGTAGAGGAAGCTAAAATGCTTTGGACAAATCAGATTTCAGATTTAAAACAAGTTATAGGTTCTGCTTAAAAATAAATACATTTAAAGTATATTTGTCCCATTGAAAAATGGGACTTTTTTTATGATAAATTTTAACGGAATACTTCAAGAAGATAATACAGTAATCTCTAACAATAATCGTGGTTACTCATACGGTGATGGACTTTTTGAAACCATCAAAGCGGTACATGGTAAATTATTATTTTTTGAAGATCATTATTTTAGGTTAATGGCGTCTATGCGAATATTACGTATGGAAATTCCGATGAACTTTACAATGGAGTTTTTAGAAGCGCAAATTAAGTGCACTTTAGAGGCTAATAATTTATTGTCACAATCTGGTCGTGTTAAAATACAAATTGATAGAGTAGAAGGTGGATTATATTTACCAGAGTCTAATGATGTTAATTTTATTATTAGTGTTAAAGCTATTGATGAGGATTTTTATCTTTTAAATGAAGACAAATACGAAGTAGACCTTTATAAGGATCATTATTTATCGCCAAGTTTAATGTCTACGCTTAAGTCTAACAATAAAGTGATAAACGTTATTGGAAGTATCTATGCTAAAGAGAATAGATTAGATAATTGTCTACTAATAAATACTAATAAAAGTGTTGTAGAAGCGCTTAATGGTAATTTGTTTTTGGTAAAAGGGACTACAATCAAAACGCCACCTTTGTCTGATGGCTGTCTTAAAGGTATTTTAAGAAAGCAAATCATGGAAATTATTAAATTACTTCCTGATTACAGTTTAGAAGAAACATCAATCTCTCCTTTTGAATTACAAAAAGCTGACGAATTATTTACTACTAATGTTATAAAAGGTATTCAGTCCATAACAAAGTATAGAAAAAAAGAATTTAAAAATGATGTAGCAAAAATGTTACTTCAAAAGTTAAATGTAAAAGTAAGGTTAGGCTAATATTAGTTTAATTATAGCTTGGGTTTTCTGGTGCATTAGACCAAATAGAATAATCACCACCTAACTCGACCATTTTTTCTTTCCAGAAGGTTTCGTAGCTTTTTTCTATAATATCTTTTTTGTAGGTGTTTTTAGTAACCACCCACGCATTTGATTTTAATTCGGTTTCTAACTGGTTACTATCCCAACCGGAATAGCCTAAAAAGAATTTGATGTCGTTTGTAGTTATTTTATTTTCTGCAATAAGATCAGCTACAATATTAAAATCACCACCCCAATATATACCTAAGGATATCTCTACGCTATTTGGTATTAAATCAGGACGTTTGTGTATAAAGTATAGGTTGTCTTGTTCTACAGGTCCACCATTGTAGACTTTAAAAGACGCGTCTAATTCTGGTATTAGATCACTAATAGTGTAGTTTAAGGGCTTGTTTAAAATAAAACCAATAGCACCCTCTGCATTATAATCAGTTAGTAGTACTATTGATCTATTAAAAGAGACATCTCCAATAATAGAAGGCTCTGCAATTAATAAGTCACCCTTTTTTGGTTTGGTTGTAGTCATTTTAAAAGGATTTGTTTTTTAAATGTAGCATATATTTATGTAATACACAATAATAAATGCTATATAAAATAAAAAAAGCCTTCATTTCTGAAGGCTTTTTGAAGTTATTTTAAACAAATACTAGTTTACAGCATTTGCTAAATCAGAACCAGCTTTAAACTTTACAACGTTTTTAGCTTTGATTTTGATAGTTTTTCCAGTTTGAGGATTTCTTCCGTCTCTAGCAGCTCTTTTAGATACTGACCAAGAACCAAAACCTACTAAAGAAACTCTGTTACCTTTTTGTAACGCTCCTTCTATTTCGATTAACGCACATTCTAAAGCTTTCTTAGAAGCTGCTTTAGTAATTCCTGCGTGTTCTGCCATTGCATCGATTAAATCTGTTTTGTTCATAATTTTAATTTTTATTATTAATAAATAGTTGATTAACAGTTTTTGTTAAATCCTTTTACAAATTTATACGGATTATGCTACTATGCAAGTAATAGCAAGGGAAATGCGTTGATTTGTTAATAACTTTTGACATTTGTTAATAAAGACACTTGTTTTTTTGTGTTTTATAACAATATCAATGATAATAAGGGTTTAGCGAAGTTTTGAGTCTTCATCAAAACGATAACCGTTTAAAAGTGATTTTACATCCATATTGCGTTTTCCAGGAAGTTTCAATTCTAGTATTTTTATAAAGCCTTCTTTTACAGCGACTTTAAGTGTTGATTTGTTACTAATAATAGTTCCTGTTTCTAAATTGTGTGCTTCTATTTCTTTTTCAGCTTTATAAATTTTAATATCTAAGACTTCGTTATTATTTAATAATTCGCACCAAGCAGCTGGATATGGGCTTAAACCACGAATCTTATTATATATATTGTCAATCGTGTCCGTAAAATCTATTTTACAATTGTCTCTATTTAGCTTATAGGCTGTTTTAGATGCAGCATCTTCGGGTTGTGGTGTTGTGGTTACCTCTCCAGTTTCAATTAACTTAATAGTATCTATTACAAGGTGACTTCCTGTGTTCATTAATTTGTCATGAAGACTACCGGCGTTTTCAATAGGGTCAATCTCTATTTCTTGTTGTAAGATCATTGCTCCAGTATCAATTTTTTCATCAATAAAAAAAGTAGAGACACCAGTTATTGTTTCACCATTAATAACAGCCCAGTTTATTGGTGCAGCACCACGATAGTTTGGTAAAAGTGATGCATGAAGGTTAAAGGTACCATGTTCTGGCATGTCCCAAACTACTTTAGGTAACATTCTAAACGCTACGATAATTTGCAAATTAGCCTCTAAAGCTTTTAGCTCTTCCAAAAAGGCTTCACTTTTAAGATTGGTAGGTTGCAGTATATTTAGTCCTTTTTCTTTAGCAAATACTTTTACAGCAGACTCATTTAATTTACGTCCACGTCCAGCAGGTTTGTCTGGTGCGGTTATAACACCAACGACATTGTAATTATGTTCTAAAATAGTTTTTAGTGTGGTTACAGCAAAATCTGGTGTACCCATAAATACAATCTTTATGTCTTTATTCATATGTGTTTTAATTTGTAGCTATTAGTTTTTGTTATCACTATGATATTATCTTCCAATAGTATTTTTAAGGTGTTATTTATATCTATTTCGTTAAAAGGTAATAGCTTAAATAACGCTTTTGAAGTTTGTTCTCCAAACTCTAAAGTTTCAATTATTTTGTTTTTTGTAATATTTAAATCCGTTTTGGGTTTCGCTTTCGCGGAAATACAAACAGAGCAAATCCCACAGGGACTAACTTCTTTTTCTCCAAAGTAAGTTAGTAACTGCATACTCTTGCAAATTTGGTCATTATTAACGTAATCTAATACCGCTTTAACCTGTTTTTGCTTTAACTTATTTTGTTGCTCTATTATTGATGCGATACGGTTTATTGTTTTTTCGTCTTCACGAGGTTCAATAAAAGTAATCTGCGCATCTGTTTTGTTTATTTTAAGCGATATGACTTCGTCTTTTTCTAATTGTTCTAGCACGCTAAGGAGTCTAAACTCCTTAACAGATGCTTTGTCAGAAACTAGGCTACTGTTTATTTTTGTAACATGCTCAAAAATTCCGCCATAGGTTCTTAATATTGATTTTATTATAACTTCAAAATCTCTATGTGACTCTAAATACTTAAAAAGTGTATTACTTGATACTAAAAACTGAACTTCAATACGCTTATTAAACTGTTTGCTAAGTGTAATAATACTTGTGTTGTCTAATATGTTTAGTGCATTATAAGTGGTAACGGTATTAAATTTATAAGCTTTACAAAAATCGTTAAAATTAAAATCAAAGGTTTGATAAGCACCTTCTCCATAAGAGACTTGGAAGTAACTACATAATTTTCTGTAAACCACTTTTACAAAGTCTACGGTTGGTAGTACTTTTAGAAACTGATTATTTAAAGCATTATCGTCATTTTTATTTTTTAAAATAACGGCATATGCTTTGTTCTCATCACGTCCAGCACGCCCTGCTTCTTGAAAATAACTTTCAATACTGTCAGGTAAATTGATATGAATAACTGTCCTTACATCAGATTTATCAATTCCCATTCCAAAAGCATTGGTAGCTACCATAACTTGCTTTTTACTTGCCAGCCAGTCTTTTAAGTGTTGGTCTTTTGTAGCGTTATTTAATCCACCATGATAATAGGTGCTACCAATGTTTTTTTGCTCTAAATATTGAGTGATTTCAAGTGTTAATCGTCGATTTCTGACATAAATAATAGACGGTTGTGGATTCTTTTTTAAAATAGCTTCCAGTCTAAAATATTTATCTTCTTCATTAAAAACCATATATGCAATATTTGGTCTGTAAAAAGATTGTTTAAAAACCTTTGGACTTATAAAGTCCAACTCCGTAATAATATCTTCCACCACTTCTGGTGTGGCACTGGCAGTTAAAGCAATTACATTTACTGTGGGGTGTAACTGACGTAAAATATTAATGTTTTTGTAAGCTGGTCTAAAATCGTTTCCCCATTGACTAATACAATGGGCTTCGTCAACCGCAATAAGGTTAACATTCATTTGTCTAATACGATCTTGTACCAATTCTTGTTGCAATCGTTCTGGAGACAAGTATAAAAACTTGTAGTTTCCGTAAATGCAATTGTCTAAAAGTGTGTCAATTTCTCTGTTAGGGATTCCGCTAGTTAACGCTAAAGCTTTTATACCCTTATTTTGAAGTGCATTTACTTGGTCTTTCATTAATGCAACTAAAGGCGAAATGACAATACAAATCCCTTCTTTAGCTAATGCCGGAATCTGAAAACAGACACTTTTACCACCACCTGTTGGTAATAGGGCAAAGGTGTCTTCATTATTAATCACAGCATTTATAATCTCTTCTTGCAAAGGTCTAAATGCTGTAAATTTCCAATAACGCTCTAATATGTTTATTGGATGCGCCATTTATAATGCTTTAACCACATCTAAAATATGCTGTGCTCTAGTTTCAATACTTCCAAAAGGGACATCTTGTAAATTGTAGTCGTATTTTTGGTAAGATTCTAATAAGTTTTGATGTATAATTTTTGCTTGTTCAAAGCTTTCATATCGTACAGCATCACTTTTATAAATTTCTTGCCAAGGCGCTAAAATAAAAACATAGTCATAAATGTTTTCTTTACAAGAATTAATAAAATTATCTGGGTATTTTTCGTCTGCATAATCCATGTATGCCACAACGTCAGGCACACCTCTGTCCAAAAAGACAAATTCGCTATCACTATTTACTGCGTCTTTATATTGTTGTTCGCGTCCTTTTAATAATAGTTCGCTAAACAATAAAGGCTCAGTCAAAAACATCTGGTCAATGCCTTTTTCTCTTGCTTCAAGGGTAACTTGACGGGATATTTCTTCGTAACAGGTGTAGCCACGTTTAGTTAATTCGTCTATAATTGCCGACTTTCCTGTACTTGGGCCTCCTGTAATAACTATTTTTTTTGCTTTCAAATGAGAATAATTTATTTGTAAAAATCCGAAATTAATTCATTAAAAAAAAATCTAAACAAAATGGTATATTTGTTGCTTACTAAATAAGCATGAATAAGACACCAAATCCAGAAGAATTTTACGCAAAATTAAAAGCACAATTAGCGGACACAGCAACGTGGCCCAATGAGTATTTATATAAATTTATAGTGTTATCAGATTTGCAAAAAATAGCCGAAATTGAAGCTATTTTTGATAATATGGGCGCAGTTATTAAAACAAAAGAGTCTAGTAATGGTAAATATACTAGCGTTTCTATAAATGTTAGAATGAAAAACCCTGATCATGTAATAGAAAAATATCTAGAAGTTACAGAAAAAGTAGAAGGCGTGATAAGTCTTTAGATTTTTTTTGTATTTTGCACAAGCATTAGAAACTTCGATGCAACACTTATAAATTCTACACTTTTTTTATTTTGATAGACGACATAGAGTACAACACAGAGCGTGAGCATTTAATTATTCCAGAGTATGGACGCCATATTCAAAAAATGATTAATCATGCTAAAATACAAGAAACCAAGGAAGAGCGTAATAAATTAGCAAAATCTATTATAGCTGTAATGGGTAATATGCAACCACATTTACGTGACGTTGCAGATTTCCAACACAAACTTTGGGATCAGTTATTTATCATGGCTAATTTTGAGTTAGACGCAGATTCTCCTTATGGAGCGCCGTCTAAAGAAGAGTTGTCAGAACGTCCTGAACCTTTAGAATATCCTCAGAATTTTCCAAAATATCGTTTTTATGGTAATAACATAAAAACAATGATTGATGTAGCAAATACATGGGAAGATGGTGAGATGAAGGAAGCATTGACGTACACCATTGCTAACCATATGAAAAAGTGTTTTTTAAATTGGAATAAAGATACCGTAGAAGATTACGTGATTTTTAACCATTTATTCGAATTGTCTGACGGTAAAATTAATTTAAAAGATTCTGAAGAAAGTTTAACAGATTCTGGTCGATTAATGAAAGCGTCAAGTGGTAAAAAATACGCTAGTAATACTAACAGTAAGAAAACATCCAACCACAAAAAAAGCAACAACTTAAACCGAAACCGAAAAAGATATTAAGCATAATTTATGGGAACATTTAAAATTGAAGGTGGTCACCAACTAAAAGGAGACATCCAGCCTCAAGGCGCAAAAAACGAAGCATTACAAATACTTTGTGCAGTTTTACTAACTCCAGAAAAAGTAACCATAAATAATATTCCTGATATTATTGATATTAATAAGTTAATAACACTTTTAGGAAATTTAGGTGTTAAGGTTAAAAAGTTAAAAGAAGAATCTTATTCTTTTCAAGCAGACGATATTAACTTAGATTATATGCAAACTGCCGATTTTAAAAAAGAGGGTAGTGGACTTAGAGGATCAATCATGATGGTTGGACCATTATTAGCACGTTTTGGTAAAGGATACATCCCAAAGCCAGGAGGTGATAAAATTGGACGTCGTAGATTAGATACTCACTTTGAAGGGTTTATCAACTTAGGAGCGAAATTTAGATACAATCGTGAAGACTATTTTTACGGAGTAGAGGCCGATAAATTAATTGGTACAGATATGCTTTTAGATGAAGCTTCTGTAACAGGAACAGCAAATATTGTAATGGCTGCTGTGTTAGCAGAAGGTACAACAACTATATACAATGCGGCTTGTGAGCCTTATTTACAGCAACTATGTAAGATGCTGAATAGAATGGGAGCAAAAATTTCTGGTGTTGGATCTAATTTACTAACCATTGAAGGTGTGGATAGTTTAGGAGGAACAGAGCATACTATGCTGCCAGATATGATTGAAATTGGAAGTTGGATAGGTTTAGCAGCTATGACAAAATCAGAACTTACAATTAAAAATGTAAGTTGGGACGATTTAGGACAAATACCAGATGTATTTAGAAAGTTAGGTATTACTGTTGAGCGTAAAGGAGATGATATTTACATTCCTGCTCATAAAGAGGGTTACCAAATACAAAATTATATTGATGGTTCTATTTTAACTATTGCAGATGCACCTTGGCCAGGATTTACTCCTGACTTATTAAGTATTGTTTTAGTTGTAGCTACACAAGCAAAAGGTGAGGTTTTAGTGCATCAAAAAATGTTTGAAAGTCGTCTGTTTTTTGTGGATAAATTAATTGACATGGGAGCAAAAATTATACTTTGCGATCCACATAGAGCTACAGTAATGGGACATGATTTTAAATCACAATTAAAGGCAACAACAATGGTATCTCCAGATATTAGAGCAGGAATCTCTTTGTTAATTGCAGCATTATCTGCTAAAGGGACAAGTACAATACATAATATTGAACAAATTGATAGAGGTTACCAAAAAATAGTAGAACGTTTACAAGCTATTGGAGCTAAAATTGAACGTTTAGAAGGAAACTAGAATAGTTTAAAATTATATAAAAAAAGCTTCAATATTAATTGAAGCTTTTTTTTTGTGTCGTTATTTAAATAAGGAGTTATTCTCCTATGTTATAAAAGTACTGTTCGCTGGCTATTTTGCCATTTTTAACCTCATATACGCAGACTTCTTCCATTTGTTGTCTTCCACGTGCTTTGAATGTGCAATCAAAGCTCATTTTTGCTGTAAAGAAGTTTCCGGCTACAATAGGTTCTCCAATTTCGCTAGCATGAAAATCTTCTACGCTTTCTAGCCACGCTTTACTTTTGTTCCAAACATTTTGTTTACCAGTAATTAATTCGCCTGGCATACCTGGCATCTCTTTACTTACTACATTATCTGCGTACAGCTCTGTAATACATTCTAAGTTTTTACCTGCTCTGCACAAATTTGCCCATTTTTGAGCGACGTCTTTTGTATTCATGATTTTTAGTTGTTTTGTTTACTTAAAGATAGTAAAAAATTAAAAACCAGTATATTAAGCTAGTATTAACAAAGCGCTAAGATTTAACTAACCGCTTCTTTATAGACTTTTAAGCAACGCTCACGCGCCATTTTGTGCTCTACAATAGGTTTTGGATATGTTAATTCTTGATAATCAGGAACCCATTGGTTGAGGTACTTATGCTGTTTATCAAATTTGTCAATTTGTGTAGTCGGATTAAATATTCTAAAGTACGGAGAAGCATCTACTCCAGATCCTGCAACCCATTGCCAGTTACCAACATTGCTAGACATATCATAATCATGTAGTTTTTCAGCAAAATAAGCTTCTCCCCATCGCCAATCTATTAATAGGTGTTTACATAAAAAACTACCAACCAACATACGTACACGATTGTGCATAAAACCAGTTTGATTAAGTTGTCGCATTCCTGCATCAACTAGGGGATACCCAGTCTTACCTTCGCACCATGCCTTAAATTCATCTTCATTATTACGCCATACAATGCGGTCATATTTAGATTTAAATGCATCTTTATGCGTATGTGGAAAATGCCACAAAATTTGCATAAAAAACTCACGCCAAATTAATTCTTGCCAAAAAATCTCATTTTGTTCAGCAATTGCCTTTTTAACCATTTGTCTTACACTAACAGTTCCGAATCTTAAATGCGGTCCTAATTTTGATGTAGAATCCTGAGCAGGAAAATTTCTTGTCTCCTCATAATTTTGAATTAAAGTTGGTGTTACCGTATAATCTTCTATTTTTCGAGACGCTTTTTTAAAACCAATATCAGATAAAGTTAGATTGGGTAGATTAACCTCTTTAACTGTGTTCTCTAAAAGTTTATTGGTATCGTATATTTTAAGTGCTTGTGCTTTAAATGTTTCTTTCCAAACACGCATGTATGGCGTATAAACCATATAGGGTTTACCATCCTTTTTAACAACTTCGTCTTTTTCAAAAATAACTTGATCCTTAAAAGTTTTAAAATGTATGTCGTTTTTAGATAATTTGGCTTTAATACTGTTATCACGTGTAGTTGCGTAAGGCTCATAATCATGATTTGTAAAGACCGTATCAATGTTATAAGATTGTATTAGAGCTTCAAAAACACTTTCCGGTGCACCGTAATACATGGCAAGACTACTGTTGTACTTTTTTTGTAATGTATTGCGCATATTTTGAAGAGATTCAAAAATAAAAGAAACCCGCGCATCGTCTTCCGGCAGTTGTTCTAAAATGTCTTTATCAAAAATAAAAATAGGTAATACAGGCAGCTCGGATTGCAAGGCATTATAAAGCCCCACATTATCTTCTAGCCTCAAATCGCGTCTAAACCAAAATATGTTAATAGGTGTTGTCATGTGCTAATACTTTCCGAAAAATTTTTCTAGTTTAACTGTTCTATGATTAAAAATTTCCTCCAATTTAGGTTTCACTAAAATGGGATGCATGAGTTGTCCTAAAATTCCCATTGGTATTTTGTAATCGATAATATCTTCCATTTCAACACCGCCATCAATCGCTTTGATAAAATGTTTGTGATGCCATAATGCATATGGTCCAAAGCGTTGCTCGTCCACAAAATATTCACCTTCTTTAACATGTGTAATTTCTGTTACCCATTTGGTTTTTATACCTAAAATTGGCGTTACTATATATTGAATAATCTGCCCTGCAAACATAGGTCTGTCCGCACCAGATAAGATATTAAACCCCATATATTCAGGAGTAATAGTCTTTAGGTTTTTAGGGTCTGATAAAAAATCCCAAGCTTGCGCTTTTGTGATTGGTAAATTTTGTTTTTTATGAAATCTATATATTTTCATAACGTATATGTTTTAGTACCGTTTACACGGAAATTTTTAATTGTAAATTAAAATATAAGCATTTAAAGAAGTGGCTATAATTAACCAAATCATATAGGGCAGAAGCAAGTAACTTTTGCTTTTCATGTCTTTTTTATAATTTAAAAAGAAGTAAAAGATAACAATTGTTAATGCTATTATAGCAGCTAAAGCTAATAATACTAAGTGTTGATTGAAAAAAAGGTAGTTCCAAATTACGTTTAAAACAAACTGCATACAAAAAATGATAGTCAGTTTTTTAGAGCGATAACTACTAAATAGTTGTGCTAAGTAAACGGAGAAACAAATCATTATTATGGTCCAAGCAACACCAAAAACCCAGCCCGGGGGTGTCCAAGGAGCTTGGTTTAAATTAGTGTACCAAGGCGATAAAGGACCATTGCCCATTAACCAACTACCTAAGGCTAAACCTCCAAAGTTGATTATTAAAAACAGCAGTAATGGTTTTAATAATTTCATTTTAAATATTTAGTAATTTTTGAACTTTTAGGACTTGTAGTAGAATAGTAGTAATCTAGTAATTGACCTTCCGGACTAACCATATACTTCTGAAAATTCCATTTAACAGAAGAACTGCTTGATCCATTTTTAGTCACGTTAGTTAGCCAAGCATACAATGGGTGTTGATTAGTTCCTTTAACCTTTATCTTTTCAGTAATTAAAAACGAAACGCCATAATTAACTTCGCAAAACTCTTCAATAGCGCTTGCATCTCCTGGTTCTTGACTACCAAATTGATTGCAAGGGACACCTATTATTTTTAAAGTATCTGGGTTATTATCTTGTAACTCTTGCAAATCTTTGTATTGCGGTGTAAAACCACATTTAGAAGCTACATTTACAAATAGAATGTGTTTGCCTTTAAATGTTTTAAAATCTATAGGTTTGCCTTGTAAATTATTGATTTTGATATCATAAATACTGGGCAGCTTAGAGCGGTCAATAGTTGTGCTGCTTTTAGAAAATAAGGTGGCAATAAATGCTTTAAAAGGATTCATATAAATTATATTTTAAAGCTTACAATTCCACAATCCATTTCAAAAATTTGTCCTGATATTGAAGCTGCTTTAGATGAGGTTAAAAATTCCGCCATGTCTGCTACTTCCTGCGGGTTCAAAAACTTTTTTAGAGGATGACGCTCTGTAATATTTTCAATCATTTTATCGTTGCGCAATAATTTTGAAGCTAACTCAGTATCTGTAACGGTAGGCGCTATGGCATTTATTCTAACCGTTGGTGCTAATTCTGCACCTACAGATTTTACTAGACCTTCTACTGCACTTTTAGATGCTGCAACACTAGCATGAAAGGGCATACCTAATTTAGCAGCCACCGTACTAAACAATACAATGGAAGGTTGCTGCCCCTTTTTTAAAGGCTCTATATACTTTTGTATGGCTTTTACTGCTCCAAGTACGTTTATTTCAAAATCGTTTCTAAAATCATCTAATTTTAACCTAGTAATTGGTTTCAGGTTTATGCTACCAGGACAATAAATAAGTGTGTCTACTTGTTCTATTTCGGGTAAATCGTCTGTTAAAATGTCACAAGTGTGGTGTGTTAAATTAGCATGTGTAAATTCTGGTGCACTGCGACTGATGTTTATAACATTGTGGTTTTCTAAAAAAGTTTCGGTAATAGCTTTTCCGATGCCTTTACTACCGCCAATTATTACTAGATTTTTCATGATTTTACTGAGTTTTAGGTATAAAAAAAGTGGTATCAACAAGATTGCTCTTATTAATTAATACCACTTAATATGTAATTTAGATCGTTATCTACAACTTATGCTGCAGATGGTCTTCCTTTTAATCGTTTTTCAATTTTCTGTTTAATAACAGTTAAGGCTTTCATAATATCCATTAATTTTGGATCTTTATTTTCCTTATAAAGTTCATTGACACCAAGGATTAAATCTTTAGCTTCTCTTGAAGCAAGAATACGATCGCTTGTTGTAATAAACTTATGTTTTCTCTCTGAAAACTCTATTGCTTTGTCTACGATGCTCATAATGCTAATCTTTTAAATAATTTTGTAATTCGGCTATTTTTTCTGGTGTATTAAATTGTCCACCATAAAATGTCGTCACTGTTGCAGAAGTTTCATCTTTAATACCTCGTGACGATACACATAAGTGTTTGGCATCAATAATAACTGCAACATCATCTGTTTTTAATATTGCTTTTAGCTCTTCTGCTATTTGGTTTGTTAAGCGTTCTTGTACCTGAGGACGTTTAGCGAAATACTGTACAATTCTGTTTAATTTTGATAAGCCTATTACTTTTCCTGAAGAAATATAAGCGACATGAGCTTTACCTATAATTGGTACAAAGTGATGCTCGCAGTTGGAGTAGAAAGTAATATTTTTCTCCACCAACATTTGATTGTATTGGTATTTGTTGTCAAATAACGCAATTTTTGGCTTATTTTGAGGGTTTAATCCAGAAAATATTTCATCAATGTACATTTTGGCAACTCTTTTGGGTGTACCTTTTAACGAATCATCTGTTAAATCTAAGCCCATAACGTCCATAATTTCTTCAAAAAGGATAGCAATTCTTTCTTTTTTTTCTTGATCAGAAAGCTTGAAAGCATCAGCTTTCATAGGTGTTTCTAACCCAGTAAATAGGTGGTCGTCTCCAATATCGTTGTCATCAAAACCTTGTAAAGTTTGACTCGTTTGTTTTGTTAATACTTCTTCTTTATTCATTATGTCTTTTTATTTGCTGTATCTGGTTTGACAGGCCAAATCAAAGCAGTTTTTTGTAAATATCTAACGTTTAGATATTTTATTGTGTGTTATTTGTTTTTGTCTAGAGCATTTAAAGCGTCCATCTTCAAATACTCTTTTTTTACTATGCTTGGTATTTCTACCTTGTACTCTTGCGCGCCATAATCTAAAACTACTAGGTTTCATTTCGCGACGCATTAATGTAATTACTTCTTGTTCTTTAATTCCAAATTGAAACGTAATTGCGTCAAAAGGTGTACGATCTTCCCAAGCCATTTCAATTATTCTGTCTGTCTCTTCAATAGTAAATTCTTTCTTCATTTAAAATGGCGACACATTATATTTAGCGTCATAATTTATCTTTTCTGTCATTAATTTATCAAAAAACTTTTTGTTTTCTTTAAAGGTTTTGTTGTTTCTAAAATGTATAAATTTTCCGTTAGAATGGATACTAGAACCATCCACTTTATACACAACTAACCTATAATATGGTATTATCCATGTAAAGTTTTGTAACCCTTTGGTGACATGAATTAGTATTCCTTTTGGTCGTAATTCTATATTTCCGTAATTAACATCACTAATAGTGTTCAAAATTGATGCCATATTTGGACTAACCTCGTCAACTATCATCCGTTTGGATCCAACGCCCTTTTTTTTAATCATTTCTAATATTGAAAAAGGAGGTCCAACAGTGTTATTAATTAGTTCCTTATTTTCTTTACTAGTGTGTGTTGTATTTAGTAACAAATGGATGTGTTTTGTAATATTATACTCAAATATACAAAATGTTTAATCTTTTGATATTAATGTTAAACAAAATTTAACATATTAGATTATATCTTATTACTGTAGTTATGCTTTATTGGTTGTTAATCATTCTAGCTCTGTTACTTAAAGTATGTCGTTTTAAGATACGATAACTTTCTTTTTTCACCAAAACATTGTCTTTCATGTTCCATAGTGTGTCACTAGCAAATGTCCTGGTTAGTTTCTCGTCAATTATTGGGTAAGGATAATCAGTTCCAAGCTGAAATCCTGTCAGTTGCTGGTCAAAATATGACATTTGACTAGGGTTATGAATAAATGGCGCTTCTAAACATGCCAATTCTGGAACCCATTTTTTGATAAATTGGCCTTTAGGATCATGTTCTATGCTATTTTTTAAAGGGTTGTAAATACGTAAAGTATTAATACCTGTTTCGCCAGCTTGCATTTGTATTTGTGGGTAATGTATACCGGGCTCGAAGTCTAAAAATAAGCTTGCTAGATGCGCGCTCATATCTTGCCAAGGTTGCCATAAATTATGTGTAAAAAATGAAACGACTAAAGCTCTCATTCTAAAATTTAGATAGCCAGTTTCTTTTAAACAACGCATGCACGCATCCACTAAAGGAAATCCGGTTTGTCCATTTTTCCAAGCTTCTTGATATTTTAAATTTACAGGTTTATTAAGTTGATGGTAGCCTTTGTTAACACTTTTAAACTCCATTAGATGTTCCATTTCAAACTTTTGGATAAAGTGTGCTTGCCAACGCAGTCTAGATACAAATGCATTTAAATGACGTTTGTATTTGGTGTGCTTTACAACGTCTGATGCGCCATTAATAACCTGTTTTATGGATAAGTTTCCCCAAGCAATGTAAGGTGATAATCTACTACATCCTGTTCTAGCATCTAATGGTTTAGAGATGTGATACATGTAATTGTGATAGCGCCCGTTGTAAAACGATTGCATATATTTTAATCCTGTTGTTGTGCCTCCTTTTTGAAATGTTTTTGAAATATCCGTTGACACGGAAATTGTGTTTAGTTCGGATTCAAGACTTTCAATCTGATTTATAGGTAGTAGCTGATTTGGTTTCGGTTGAAACAGAAACTCGGCTTGCATCATATAATTGTCCCAATTCTGATACCATGTATTTCTGTTGGTTAGTCCACGTTGCACACCATTATTGTCATTTTCTAACCAAACAATAGTATTATTGGCCGAAAATTCCGCGAAAGCGATATCTCGTTTAAACGTAGATAAAAGACCTGTTTCTTTATGAGAAAATACGTTGGTGACGTTAAAAGTTATGTTGATGGTTTTTATAACCTTTTGGATGTCATTTTGGACAACCAATACTTTAGAATTGTATGGTTTTAATTGTGTGTTTAAATCTTCTAAAGATTGTTTTATAAAGTCCCAATGACGCTGACTATAATGTTTATCTTGTAATAAAAAATCTTCAAAAGTATAGAGTAGGAGCGTGTGTTGACTTGAGTTTAAAGCATTAGTAATGGCTTCGTTATCTTGTAGTCGAAGGTCGCGTTTTAGCCATACTATGCTTAGGTTTTGTTTCATTTTATTGATTACTCTTTATTGCTTCTCGATACAATTTGCTCGTGCCTCACAAATCACGCGAAGTGACGCTTGTGTGATTGCATTGTCTTTTAGTTTCTGTTTTATGTCTTGTTTTACGTAATCGTCACATCGCGTGGTTTTTAGTTTTTCTCTAAAAATTGTATCGAGGTGTTTTTAAAAACTATCAGGATTTTCAATAATTTGTTGTGCTCTTTCTTTTAGGCTACTTAGTTGTTTAGCTTCCATTTTATCTAATAGGCTGTACATCATTTTCATTCTGAAATTATCGCCTAATTGTTTACGTTTGTCATCCAAAAAATTCCAATACAAACTATTAAAAGGACACGCTTTGTCGCCTAATTTTTCTTTTTTATTATAGTGACAACTGTCGCAGTAATTTCCCATTTTATGAATATAACTTCCGCTAGACACATATGGTTTTGTTGCTATTTTTCCGCCATCTGCAAATTGACTCATCCCTCTTGTATTAGGAAGCTGAACCCACTCAACAGCGTCAACATATATGCCCAAATACCAGGCGTCCACTTGATCAGGATCTATTTGTGCTAATAATGCAAAATTACCAGTAACCATAAGACGCTGGATATGGTGTGCATAACCATTGTCCAGACTATTGGTAATGGATTGTTTAAGGCAATTCATTTTTGTGTTTCCTGTCCAGTAAAAATCTGGTAGATTGTTATTGTTTTCAAGATAATTAAGCGTTTTATATTCTGGCATTAAAGCCCAATACATGCCACGCATATATTCTCTCCAACCTAAAATTTGCCTAATAAAACCTTCTACTTGACTAATATTTATATCCTCTCCATGTTTGCGCCAATAATTAAGTACAGTATCGACTATGTTTTTAGGTGAAATCAATTTTAGATTCATAGCAAAGGACAGTCTAGAATGAAACAAATAGACTTGGTCCGTGTGCATGGCATCTTGATAATCTCCAAAATGAATCAACAATACTTCGCAAAAATATTTAAGTTGTTCTAATGCTTGTTGCCTATTTATAGGATAACTAAAGGTTTTTGTGTCTAATGTTCCAAGTGTTTTAATGTCTTCTTTTTCTATTAGCGTAACAATAGTTTCAATATCATTTTTGAAATATTTGTAAGGCGGAATAGGATGCTCGGCTTTCCATTTATTGCGATTACTTTTGTCGTAATTCCATTTACCACCTTCAGGTTGTCCTGCAACCATTAGGATATCGTGTTTTTTACGCATATCACGATAAAAATTTTCCATTAGGTATTGCTTTTTACCTTTAAAAAACTGTTTTAAATCGTGACGTTCTGTATAAAAATGTTCTGTTGAAAATGCTTCTGTTTCAATATCTACCGAGTTACAAAAAGTAGACAATTGCTCGTCTAATCGGTATTCGTCAGGTAATTGATATTCAAATTTAGTAATGTTATGTTCTTCAATTAGTAACTTAAGGTTGTCTGTTAAGCTTTGGGTGTTTTTATTGTCGTCTAGTTTTAAATATTGGACAGTAAAACCTTGGTCTTTTAAATGTTGACCAAAATCGCGCATGGCAGCAAAAAATCCAATAATTTTTTGGATATGATGTGTCACGTAGTCGGTTTCCTGTCGCATTTCAAACAAACAATATACTGTGTTTTCCGGATTGTCTTTGTACCAGCTGTGTTTACTATTTAATTGATCGCCAAGTATTAGTCTTAATGTTTTCAATGATTGGTTGTTTTCTGTTTAGTTCTTTTTGTATTTTGCTTGTGCTTATAAAACACTTAAACGGACGTATCTTAAAAAAGGGTGTCTTGCAGCCATAATCGCTGATATTTCCCGTTAGTATCATAGCGTTCTGCTTGTAGTTTTACGTTAAATTTTCGGTCTCTTGGATCGTTTCCAACGCCTGCAACATACATCCAGTTTCCGTAGTTGCTGTGTACATCATAATCTATAAGCATGCTTTCAAAATAACTTGCTCCAATACGCCAATCTAATTCTAAAGATTTTGCAAAATAGCTGGCAACATTTTGTCGTCCGCGATTACTCATCCAACCTGTTTTTTTAAGCTCAAGCATGTTAGCGTTAACAAAAGGTTCTGGTGTGTTACCATCAATCCATTGTTTAATTTTTGTCTGATTTGTAGACCAGTCGTATTGCTTGTTTAAAATACCACCTATTTTAAATAGTTGGTTACCGTGTTTTAAGGACACGTATTTAAAATAATCTCGCCAAATCAATTCAAAAATTAGCCAATAAGTAGATTCGTTTTTTAAATGTTCGTTTTCAAAACGTATAACTTCATGATAAATTTGTTTAGCAGATAAACTTCCGTTAGCTAACCATGGCGAAAACTTAGAGCTAAAGTCTGTACCTATTAATCCGTTTCTAGTTTTTTTGTAAAAGCCTAATTTTTTGGTTTCGAAAAAATAATTATTTAAGCGTCTTAAAGCTTCGGTTTGTCCTCCTTTAAAAGGAAATGCATTATTAGGATGCGGAGTTATAGTATCCAATCCTAAAGTTTCTAAAGTAGGAATTGTTGTGTTGTTTGTTATGTTGAAGTTTTCCGCTGTAGCTGAATTAGTGACGTTTAAAGGTCTGATAGTACTCAGTTTTTCGCATTGTTTCCTAAATTGTGTGAACACGTGAGGCAATGCTTTCGTTTTAAACGGAATATCTTCTGGATGGTATAAAAACTGGTCGTAAGTTTCAATACATTCTATGTCATCTGAAAGATTAGCTTTTACTTGATTGATAACCGAAACCTCTTCATCTGTCCATTCTTTTTGAAGGTAAACAGTCGAAATATTATGTTGTTTAACTAAATCATGGATAGCGTGTTCTGGGGTTTCCGTGTAAACGAACAACGGAATATTAAGTTGTTTTAATTGCTGCTTTAAATCTGTTATAGTTTCGATTAAAAACTGCCCTCTAAAATTTTCAGTCTTTTTAAATCCAAAAGGGGATTTTTTAAATTGTCTTGGGTCAAAACAATAAACAGCAATGGTATTATTACTGTTTGCTATCGCATTTTTAAGAGCAATATTATCTTGAGATCTTAGGTCGTTTTTAAACCAAACTAGGCTGTTTTTGTTTTGTTGCGTCTGCATTTTTCACTACAATATTTTACGTCATTCCAACTCTTTTCCCATTTTTTACGCCATGTAAATGGCAATTGACACGTTGGGCATGTTTTGGTTGGTAGATTTTGTTTTTTTATGTTTTTAGGCATTGGCTAATTTGTTAATCATCCCTTTAAAAATAAAGCCATGAAATGGTAATACACTATACCAATACAAACGTCCCGCCAATCCTCTAGGTCTAAAAGTAGCACGTTGGTAAACTTTACCTTTGGCCACTCTAAATTCTAACCAGGCTTCTCCGGGCAGTTTCATTTCTGCAAAGAGTATTAGACGCTGTTCTTCTTTATCTGCTAAAAGGACACGCCAAAAGTCTAAGGCATCTCCAGTTTTTATTTTTGTTTTATTTGTACGTCCACGACGCAAACCAATACCACCAACTAGTTTATCCAGAAAACCTCTGATTTTCCATAAAAACGTCCCGTAATACCAACCGTTTTCGCCACCAATAGCCCAAATTTTTTCAAGTGTACGCTGCTCGTCTTTGACTTTGCGTTCTTTTATGTCTGTAAAGCAACCGTGTTTTGGTACTTTTAAATATTGTGTGGATGCTCGTTTTTTAAATCGGCTATTAATAAGTGCATCTTTCCAGCTTGAAATAATATCGTTACCTTCAATCTTGACAAAAGCTAACGCTACAGCTTTTTGATACGACATTGGATTGACGTCTAATAATTTATTAATATTACTTTTTTCGCCTATAATTTCAATCCCCATACTATTTACTAGCGATGACGCTAATTTGTAAGACGTTGATGTTACAAAATATAGCCAATAACTAGACAGTTTTGGTGTCATTACAGGTACCGTTAATATGTAGCGCTTTAATTTTCTGGCTTCAGCAAATTTTAGTAACATTTGCTTATATGTCATGACTTCTGGTCCAAAAATATCGTGTGAAGTATTATATAATTTTTGGTTTCCAAGACCACGAATTAAAAACGTTAAGACATCTCTAACGCCAATAGGTTGTGTTTTTGTATTTAACCATTTAGGCGCAACCATAACAGGAAGTTTTTCTACTAAATCTCTTATAATTTCAAAACTAGCACTACCAGAACCTACAATTATACCTGCTTTAAAAACAGTTAAGGCGTAGTGTTTGGATTGTAAAGTTGTTTCGACATTTTTTCTAGATAATAAATGCTTAGATAATTTGGTGTCGTTTGTAATACCACTTAAATAAATGACTTGCTTGGCGTTAGTTGTTTCAATATAATTTTTGAAATTTACAGCACAGTCTTCTTCCATTTGATGAAATTGATCTACCGAATTTGACATAGAATGAATCAAATAATAGGCAGCATCAATATCTTTTGGAATATTACTTAAAGTTTCAGGCTTTAGAAAGTCAGCCTCAATAACGTGTAAATTTTCTTCTTCAGAATATTTACGTTCTGTACGTAATTTACCTCTAACAGCACAAACTACAGTGTGTCCTTGTTCTAATAGTAACGGGATAATGCGCTTACCAATGTAACCTGTTGCTCCTGTTACTAATATTCTCATGGGTTTGGTTTTAAGTGTTATGTTGTTCTCGATACAATTTTTTTCATTCTTCAAAAAATCACTCGAACTGACGTTGTGTTTATCAATATTTTTAATTTATTTATTTTCTAGGTCTTTGGTATTCTAAGCGTTTCTCTAATTTAGGGATTGTGTAACCGTCTAGACCATTAATGGCAGCAATATTAGCTTTGGATAAGTTTATAAATCCATCGTCTTGCAATAAATCGCCATTAATATGCAAGCCTTGTATTTCTCCGATTACTAAAATCGTGTTATTAGCTTTGATTAGATATTCTTCAACAAATTTCATTTCTAGTTGAATTGGAGCCCCTTTAACAAATGGCGCTTTACAATTATCTTTGTATTCTGATTCTAAACCAGTCATATCAAATTCTGAAATCGACTGGTCGTATTTAGCAGAGGTATGATGTGCGTCTTCAAAATTGTTTAAGTCAATATGATTTATAGTATAAACACCTGTGTTTTTTATGTTATCATACGTGTGACGGGTCACCGTTGTTGGTCTGCAGAAAAAGCCCAATAAAGGTGGATTACTACCAATATGTGTTACCGAACTAAATACAGCTACATTTTCTTGTCCCTTGGTAGATTTTGTGCCAATTAAATTAGCACTTTTAAAACCAGAGCAACTATTAATTAAATTAATTTTATACAAATGCTCTAATTCTTGAATCTGTTTTAAATTAAAATAAGCCATTTATAAGGATTTGTAATTGTTGATTTGAACGTTTTTTGCTTTTAAATCAAACATTAAATTATATAAACCAAAGAATGTTCTGTTTATGTAAATAAAGTGCTTAGAACCTCGGTTTCCATTCATTTTTCTTAACTCTGTACTTTTACTGTAACGTTGTCCCATTTCTGAAATAGCGTTAAAAAATTCAGGGTCTGAGAAATCAAAAGTATCTTCGTGGAAAGGTTTTGTAAATAAGCTTAATAACTCATGAAACATTGCAGAGAAAAAATCTAATTCTTCTTGAGTGTCTTCTTCTCTTAAAATCTCTAATTCGTACATTTTTTCAGTGAATAAGATTTTATTATCGATAACCTCTGGTTTTGCTAATTCAAAATAAGGCACGTAAAAATCTTCAGGTACCTCTTTCATACATCCAAAATCTAAAGCAATTAAATCGGCAGATTTAGAGACTAAGAAGTTTCCAGGATGCGGATCGGCATGTACTTTTTTTATAACATGCAATTGGTACATATAAAAATCCCAAAGGGCTTGTCCTAATTGATCCGCTTTGTTTTGATCTTTATTATATGCAGTAAATTCAGAAAGGTGTTCGCCTTCCATCCAATCCATAGTAATGATACGTTCTGAAGATAATGCTTCATAGTAGTTTGGAAACTTTAAATTAGGGATGTGCTTACACGCTGCAACAATAGCTTTACTCTGCTCAACTTCTAATATATAGTTGGTTTCTTCTACTAATTTGTTTTCTACTTCTTGAAAGTACTTATCAGAGTCCTTACCTTTAATATTAAACATTTTTATGGCAATAGGTTTTACCATAGCCAAATCGCTAGCAATGCTATCTGCGACTCCTGGATATTGAATTTTCACAGCAAGTTTTTTCCCATCCTTTTCGGCTAAATGCACTTGTCCAATACTGGCAGCATTTACAGAATTTAGATTAAAAGAGTCGTAAATTTGGCTTGGTAATTTACCGAAATATTTTTTAAAAGTTTTACTAACTAAAGGCGCAGAAAGTGGTGGTACAGAAAATTGTGCCAACGAAAACTTCTCTACATAAGCTTGTGGCAAAATACTTTTTTCCATGCTTAACATTTGTGCTACTTTAAGCGCACTTCCTTTTAATTGCTTTAAACCATCGTAAATGTCTTCCGCATTATTTTCGTTAAGTCTAGCTTTAGCTTCGGCTTCAGTTTTGGTGATTTTGTCACCATAGTATTTTAGGTAATTAACACCAACTTTTGCTCCAGTAGTAACAAGTTTAGTTGCTCTAGAAATTTTTGAAGTTGGTATTTTGTCTATCGTTTTCAATAGTTGTGGATTTTAGTAATAATAAGTATCCAGAAGATTTAGAGACTTCTTTTTGCTCTGAATGACAATTAGAAGTCGTTGTATTTTATGTACTGTGCTAAGGGTAATTTTAATTGTTCATTTTAATTTTTTCTTTAAAGATGAATTTTCCAAAGTCAATTAGGCTTTTTAAAGGCATGACGTTTAATACATCAAAACTAGTGTTCACAGATTTTTCTATAAAAATGTCTGTTTTTTCAAACGAAGCAGAAGTATCATCCATCCAAAATTTCATGGTTAATAATAATTGTAACCATGCGGTTTCTGTAAGACCTCTATCTTGAATTTTGTTTAGCTGTTCTTGTTTAATATCAATAAGCTCGATACCTAAATCTTTTATATAGTGTGCAAAACTTGCTTTAAGCTCTGATAACGCAGCGAAGCCTTTCAGACTGTTTTTATGTTTGTGTAAAGCATATACCACATAACTTCTGTTAGCGGTAAGATTTTCAAAAAAGGTAAAGTAGAAGCTTAGTAATTTATTTCTAGGCTCAAAGTGTGCGTATTCCTCGCTAGCTTCTAAGGCATGATGCGTGTTGTCAAAAAAGGCTTTGAAGACTCCTTTTTCTATAGCATCAAATGTTCCGAAGTGCTCATAAAATTTAGATTCCTCAAAATTATTATGCTTCGCAAATGCGTAAACCGATTTAGGTTGTTCGTTATGTTCTAAGACAAAATCCATGTAAAATGAAATAATGTCGTTACTGCTTATGTTTTTCTTTTTTGCCATCCTGTGAAAATTTGATAGCATAAAGATACAAAATGTTTAACGATGATTGATTAAAGTTAAACAAAATTTAACACGAGTTTGTGTTATGTACTGTTTTTAGTTTCAGTTTGCACTGAAATTGAAGAATAAGTGAGCTTGATGTTCTATTATAGTTAGATTAAAACTAGCTTGAAAGTGATGAGAATGAATACATGTCGTTTACATCTTTCATTTGTATGTTGAATTTAGCAACCAACAGTTTTGCTGCGCCTTTCTAGTATAACATTGTCTAGCCAAATGCCATTTAATTGCCCTATTTTTTCTTTGTATCCAATAACTCTAAATTGATTATTGGTGTGTAATTTTAAGCTAGCAGTATTGGCCCGCATAATCCCGGCTTGTAGTGTCCATATATTATGCTGCTCGCTAATCTCAATTAGTTTTTTTAGCAGGAAATCTCCAACTTTTTGGCCTCTAAAATGTTTTGAAACATAAACACTAACTTCTGCAACGCCAGAGTAGACCTTGCGTTTAGAGGTAGCGCTTAACGAGGCCCATCCTAAATATTGGTCGTCTTTTATTGCTAAAATACGACCAATAGGTAAGTGGTTATTATTCCAATAATCCCAATCAGGTACAACTGTTTCAAACGTTGCAACTCCAGTAGCAATACCATCTTGATAAATGGATTGTACTTCTGAGAAATTGGTTTTATTTATGGTAATAATTTTCATTCTAACAACATCCAGAACCTGGAGTACATGTTTCACCTGATTGTAAGTCTGAAAATTGTAGTTTTTGTTTTGGTTCTGGGATTCCGCATTTATCCTTTGCTAAACAATCGGTTACTAATGATGTTAGTTGAAACGTATTGTTTTGAAATTCTAAACCAAATTTTTGAATGGTTTGTTCTCCTTGAAACTCTACTTCAATCTCTAAATCTTGAAGATTAAAGATGTCTTCAGAAAGGGTGATAATTTTAACCAGTTTTTCAGGATGTAATCTGTGATCATAATCATCTGCATTCCATAATTGGAAATTTACTTTTTTCTCTTCCCTTACAGTTCCGCCACAATCTATAAAATGCTTTGTTACTTTGCCCACCTCCGTAACATGAAAATGGTTTGGGACTAAACTACCATCAGGTAGTGTAAAAGAAATAGTCTCTAATTGTGATAAGTGTTTTTTAATTTCTGAAAGTGTCATAATTTAATGTGTTATTATGATTAATATTTTGATGTTAGCAACACGTGTTGCTGTCTAAATTGTTGTTAAAAAAGCCATTTAAAAGTGTTTTCATGGCTGTCCAATTGTCCTTGTTTATACAATAGCAAACACTAGTACCCTCAATAGTACCTTGTATTAAACCTAAGTTTTTCAGTTCTTTTAAATGTTGTGAGATTGTGGGTTGTGCTAACCCAATCTCTTCTACTAAATCACCACACACACAAGCATTAATTTTAAAGAGATGCTGTATAATGGCTACTCTAGCAGGGTGTCCAAACGCTTTAGCAAATAATGCAATTTGATTTTGTGATTCTGAAAATTTTTCGGTTTTAATTAATCCCATTTTTTGTTTGTGTATTTGTACATCGCAATATTACGATTAATAGTTTGATTGATAAAACAGATTACTCTTTTTTTAAGGTTTTATTAACAAACAAGGTATTTCTAATGCTTAATTTTACGTTTTAAATAACTTATTAAAAAGTCAACCATGAAAAAATTATTTACACTTATTATGGTGTTGACAGTATCATTTGCTGTTAATGCACAAATAGAAACGCCACAACCAAGTCCTTCTCAAAAAATTGAGCAAACAGTTGGTTTAACGGATGTTACTTTAGATTATTCTAGACCATCAATGAGAGGTCGCGAAATTTTTGGAAACTTAGTGCCTTTTGGAAAGCTTTGGAGAACAGGAGCAAACAAAAACACTATTATTACTTTTAGTACAGCAGTTACAATTGGAGAGCAGACTTTAAAAGCTGGATCTTATGCTATTTTTACAACACCTAATAAAGAGAACTGGGAGGTTGTATTTTATACTGATACAGAAAACTGGGGAACACCTGCAACATGGGACGATTCTAAAGTGGCAGCAAAGGTTAGCGTAAAAACAACAACTTTACCAATGTCTATCGAAACGTTTACATTTACATTTGATAATTTAACTAATGACTCTGCAGTATTAAGTTTACTATGGGAAAACACAATGGTAGATGTTACAATTGGTGTACCAACTGATGCAACAGTAACAGATGCTATTTCTAAAATAATGAATGGACCAAGTGCTGATAACTATTATGCATCTGCACGTTACTACTTAGAATCTGGAAAAGATATTAAGCAAGCAGTAACTTGGATTGACAAAGCAATTGATATGACTAAAGAATCTCCTAAATTTTGGTGGTTACGTCAACAAGCGTTAATCCATGCAAAAGCTGGAGATAAAAAAGGAGCTATTAAAGCTGCTAAAGCATCTTTAGAGTATGCTGATAAAGCTAAAAATGCTGACTACGTTAAGATGAATAAAGATTCTTTAAAAGAATGGGGAGCAATGTAATTATTGGCTTCTAGCTTTTGGTAATTAACCACTAGTTTAAATATTATAAAGCGCAATCCATTGGATTGCGCTTTTTTTATTGATTAGTCCAAAAATATTGAAGGTCTTGATCTTGTTTCCAACCTAAGCTTTCATAAAGCTTTTGCGCTGGGTTGGTTCTTTCTGTTTGTAAGGCTAAGCCTTTGTAATTATGCTTTTTACACACCGCTTTTGCTTCGTTTAAAAGGGTGACACCATAACCTTGTTTGCGATAGTTTTCATTTACAAATAAATCGTTTAAAATAAATAAAGGTTGCATGCTAACACTTGAAAAACTATGAAACAATTGTGTGAATCCGACCGGCTTTTTTTCCGCGAAAGCGATTAAAATAATAGAGTCTTGCTTGGTTAGTCTATCTTTTATAAACCGTGTGGAACCTTCTAGATTTGGCGTTTGTCTATAAAAGATGCGGTATTGATTAAACAATGTTGCTACTTGATCTAAATGTGTGAGGTTGGCTTGAATTATGGTCATAAAAAAATCTGTAAACGTGAATTTACAGATTTTAATTGATTTTGTATTTTTTTATTTAAACTTAGCTATTTCTGCTTTTGTTTAATTCGTCTTGAAGTTGACGTCTTACTTTTTGTTCGCGTTCTAAGGCGTTACGTCTGTGCTCTTCAAATTCTTCTTCTATTTCTTCTAATTTTAATTTAGCTTCTTTAGTAACTGCATTACTATTTTTAAACTTAAAGATAAAAAAGAATAAAAAGGCTAATAATCCTGCTATGATTGACCAAAGTAAGGTGTTATACCCGCCTTTGCTCATTTGTAGACCAAATAAAGACATGCTGTCTTTTTCTTGGTTAGTTTCTTCTAAATTAGTTTTAGTGTTGCTTAGGCTACTTTTTAGCTGCTCTACTTCTTGACTTTGAGAGCTTACTTTGTTTTGCGTGTCAAGTAATTCCTTTTTTAGTACTTTAAGCGAGTCTAAGGTGTGTGATTTTAATTTTGCAATCCATTCGTTTCTTACAACTTCATAAGATTGTCCGCGCTGATCTCTCCAGTTATTAGACCTTTTTGTAAGGTATTCGAACTGGTTTTCTAATGTTCCAGAATCTAGAGATAGTTTATCGTCTTCTTCTGTGGTTTCAGTTTGTGCTACTGCTATAAATGAAAATAAGAAAATAAAAATAGTTACTAATAAATAGTTTGTATGACGCATGGTAATTGTTTTGTTGTCTTTCGCTTTGCGAAAATATAAAAAAAGGTTTGCTTTTTGGCTTAAAAATAACAAAAAGCCTCACAATTGCGAGGCTTTTATATATACGTTGATAATTAAATTTTAGATGTTAGTAATACGTAAAACGTCTTACTTTAGCAATATACTTAGCTAATCTGATAACTTGATGGCTGTAACCGTACTCGTTATCATACCAAACATATAAGATTGCATTTTTACCATCTGTTCTAACTATAGTCGCTTTGCTATCAAATATTGAAGGCGCAGAGCTACCAATAATATCCGTAGATACTAGCTCGTCACTCATTTCATATTTAATTTGCTCTACTAAATCACCTTCTAAAGCATACTTTTTAATGGTTTCATTAATTTGCTCTACAGTAGTTTCTGAGTCTAATTCTAAATTTAAAATGGCTAAAGATCCGTTTGGTACAGGTACACGAATAGCGTTTGATGTTAATTTACCTTCAAAACTAGGTAATGCTTTAGAGACCGCTTTTCCAGCTCCAGTTTCTGTAATTACCATGTTTAATGCAGCTGCACGTCCACGACGGTATTTACTATGGAAGTTATCCACTAAATTTTGATCGTTAGTATACGCATGGATAGTTTCTAAGTGTCCACTTTTTACACCGTACGTATCTTCCATTGCTTTTAAGATAGGCGTAATGGCATTGGTAGTACAAGATGCAGCAGAAAAAATATCTATTTTATCAGGATTGTTTTCTAAATGGTTTACACCATAAACAATATTAGGAATTCCTTTTCCTGGTGCAGTAAGTAAAACTTTATCTGCTCCTGGAGAGCTTTTTAATCTTGTTAAAGCCTCTTTATCTCTAAACACTCCTGTATTATCAATGATTAATGCATTGTTAATACCGTATTTAGTATAATCTATATCTTCTGGTTGATTAGCATTAATAATTTTAACTGTAGTACCGTTAATTATTAAAGCCTCATTTTTTAAATCTGTAGTAACTGTTCCTGAAAAATCACCGTGTACAGAATCGTTACGTAATAATGCAGCACGTTTTTCTAATACGGTTGCATCTAATTTACCACGAGTAACAATAGCACGTAAACGTAATTGACTACCTTTTCCAGTACGTGTCATTAACTCTCTAGCAACTAAACGACCAATACGACCAAAACCGTAAAGTACTACGTCTTTAGGTGTAATGTCTTTAGTTTTACTAGCACCCTTAAGTTGATTAGATACAAATGCTAATGCATTGCTGTATTTTTTTTCTTCTAAATGGTACTCGTAAGTTAATTTACCAATATCAAGTTTAGCAGGAGGGACGTCTAGCGTTTGAATAGCTTGAGCAATCTCTACAGAATCAAATATAGAAATAGGTTTTTCTACAAATTCACCTGCATATTCATGTAGGTTTAATATTTGAGACACATTTCTATCAATTAGTTGGTTTCTAAAAAGCACCAATTCGATAGATTTGTCATACCACAAATCGCTAACAATTTTAATAAATTCGACTGTAGCTCGTCTTCTGTCTGCTTGAAACGCTAATTCGTTTTCGTAAGTTTCGTTAATGGACATTTTAAATTATTTAGTGTGTGTTGTTAATTTATTATGTAAATTTTCGGCAAAAGTATTGATTTCAAACGATTTCGTAAAGGAAAAAGTATAAAAATTTAAAAGCCCTTAATTTTTAAAATTAAGGGCTTTTTTTAACGTTTAAATAGTAATTATCTTAAACCGTAACGATTTGTTTCTCCTTTAGAGTTTATTAATTCGATACTTAACGGTTGATACGTATCTCTATTTTTTAATATCGTATCCACATCCTCGATTGTATTTACTTTAATATTATTGATGGCAGTTATAATATTACCTTCTTCAATCCCTTCTGCTTGTAAATATTGACCATAAGTCCCATTAACCTTTGTGATTTTTACACCATTTTTAGTTTTGTACTTTTTTAGGTCTTCAGGTTTAGCATTTTTAATAACACCAATTACTGGTAGTATATAGGTGTTGTTTTTAAGCAAGGTTACAGCAACCTCTTTTTCTACACCATCACGTAAAAGTGTAATATTAACAATGTCATTTGGACGTTTAGTATCTAGAAAACCTCTAAGATCACTAAACTTTTTAATCTTAATATTATCAACCATTTTAATAATATCGCCACTTTTAATACCGGCTTCAGATGCACCGGTGTCTTCTTCGACATCGTCGACATAAAAACCTTCCGTCTCAGCAACTCCAAGTTTTTCTGCAGAAGAACTGTTTAAAGAACCTCCAATAACACCTAAAATACCATTTTGTACATTACCAAACTCCATAATATCTTGGACTACTTTTTTAGCAATATTACTAGGCACAGCAAAAGAGTAACCAATGTATGATCCCGTTTGAGACGATATAGCAGTATTAATACCAATTAGCTGACCCGCAGTGTTTACCAAAGCCCCACCTGAGTTACCCGGATTTACCGCAGCATCTGTTTGTATAAAAGACTGTGTGCTTCTACCACTTAAATCTCTAGATTTTGCACTAATAATCCCTGCAGTAACAGTAGACGTTAAATTAAACGGATTACCAACCGCTAAGACCCATTCTCCGATTTTAGCCGTATCACTATCCCCAAATGTGGTGTAAGGTAGTTGGTCTTCAGTTTCAACTTTTAGTAAAGCAATATCCGTTTTTGGGTCAGTTCCTACAATTTTAGCTTTTAAAGTTCTATTATCATTAAGTGTTATACTTAACGCTTCAGAGTCTTCAATAACATGGTTATTAGTAATTATATAACCATCAGGCGATATAATTACACCACTTCCAGTTCCTAACTGCCTTTTTTGTGGCACACGACCATAAAATAAGTCTTGCAAAGTAGGTTGTGCTGTATTTAAAGCAACGTTTTTAACGTGGACTACAGCATGTACTGTTTTGTCTGCAGCAGTGGTAAAATTAATGCCTTCAGCAGCAGCTAAAGCAGTCGTGTTTGTGTTATAATTGGCAGGTAAATACACTGGTGTTTCCTGCGTTGTTGTGTTGGCAATTTTTTGTTCATCTTTTTCAAGAAAGGTTTTGTATGTTCCTAGAGTAATTGCGCCTCCTAATACCGAAACTAAAACCAAAGTTAACATCTTCTTCATAAAATACTTAGTTTAGATTTAATTAGATAACGATTAAAATTAATTAAATATTGAATGCCTATTTCAACTTTAACGACGTTTTAACAACTGAAAAAACTTATATTTGTCATTCAATTTTTCATCCCAATGACGTTGACTTTTTATAAATATCAAGGAACAGGTAATGACTTTGTCATGATCGATAACAGACAAAATGTGTTTGACAAAAACAATACCAAATTGGTTGCTTTTTTATGCGACCGTAAATTTGGCGTTGGAGCAGACGGTCTAATTTTACTAGAAAACCACCCAACGGAGGACTTTAAAATGGTCTATTATAATGCAGACGGAAACGAAAGTAGTATGTGTGGTAATGGTGGACGTTGTATTGTCGCTTTCGCGGAATTTTTGCAGTTGATTACAGATCAGACAACGTTTGAAGCAACAGACGGTTTGCATTTTGCAAAAATTGAGGATAACATTATCCATTTACAAATGAAGGACGTGGACACGGTCGAAAGCTTTAAAAATCATCAGTTTTTAGATACAGGCTCACCACATCACGTGCAGTTTGTTGCAGACTTAGCGCATTTTGATGTTAAAAATGAAGGTAAAAAAATTAGATATGGTCAACCTTATAATCAAGCCGGTACAAATGTTAACTTTGTAGAAAAGGTTAATGAAGATACTTACACGGTTAGAACCTATGAAAGAGGTGTAGAAGACGAAACCTTATCTTGTGGTACTGGCGTTACCGCTGTTGCAATTGCAATGCATAACACAGGAAACAGTGTTGGTACTACCATTAACTTAAACGTACAAGGCGGCGCGTTAAAAGTGTCTTTTGTAAAAGACGGTAATAGTTATAAAAAGGTCATGTTAATAGGACCTGCGACGCAAGTTTTTAAAGGCGAAATAGCATGTTAACATTAAAAGGTGAACATATTTATTTACGTGCTTTAGAGCCTGAAGATTTATCATTTATTCATACCATTGAAAATGACGAATCTATTTGGGAAATAAGCAATACCATAACGCCGTACTCTAAATATTTAATCAAGCAATATTTAGATCAAGCACATAAAGATATTTTTGAAGTAAAGCAGTTGCGGTTAGTTATCTGTAATTATAAGCATCAGGCTATGGGTATGATTGATGTCTTTGATTTTGACTTTAAAAATAGACGTGCAGGAATTGGTATTTTAATAAAAGAAACCGATGATAGGCAAAAAGGTAATGGTAAAGAAGCTTTACAACTACTAACTAGTTATTGTTTTAAGCATTTAGATTTGCACCAATTATATTGCAATATAAGTGAGGATAATACAGCTAGTTTAGCATTATTTAAAAATCAGGGATTTAAAGAAATTGGTCTTAAAAAAGACTGGAATTATTTAAATGGTCAATACAAAAACGAATATTTATTTCAATTAATTAATACCAATGTATATTAAAAAAATCTTAGTAGCAATAGCATTAATAGGACTAGTAATTGCTGCTTATTTTGCTTATTTTATTTATGGTGCGATGTTTAAACAAAACACTGCATTTAATAATGACACAGCCTATATTTACGTACCAACCAATGCTAATTATGATCAGGTTAGAGAGCAGTTGGTACCTTTATTAAAGGATATTGATAGTTTTGATGCATTAGCACAACGTAAAAAATATACGACAAATATTAAAGCAGGACGTTTTGCTATTGATAAAAACATGAGTAATAATGATATTATTAACTCTATTAGAAGTAAAAATATTCCAATAAAATTAAGCTTTAATAATCAAGAACGTATTCAAAATTTAGCAGGGCGTATTGCTGAGCAAATAGAACCGGATAGTTTGTCACTGTTGCAAGCCATGACAGATAAAGTATTTTTGGACAAGCATAAGTTTACAAACCAAACAGTATTAAATATGTATGTTCCTAATAGCTACGAGTTTTTCTGGAATACATCAGCTGAAGGCTTTAGAGATAAAATGCTAAAAGAATACTATCGTTTTTGGAATGATTCGCGTCAAGCAAAGCGTAAAGCATTAAATCTTTCTGTAAACGAAGTTGTTACTATTGCATCTATCGTTCAAAAAGAAACCGCTAAGGTAGACGAAAGGCCAAGAGTTGCTGGTGTGTATTTAAATAGAATAAAAGTTGGTATGCCTTTACAAGCCGATCCAACAGTTATTTATTCTAAGAAATTAAAAGAGAACGATTTTGATCAAGTTATAAAACGTGTGTTATATAAAGATTTAGAAATAGATTCGCCTTACAATACTTATAAATACCGAGGGATTCCACCGGGACCAATCACAATGCCAGATGTATCTGCTATTGATGCTGTTTTAAATGCAGAAAGGCACGGGTACTATTATTTTGTAGCTAATGTCAAAAATTTTGGATATCACAAATTTGCTAAAAATTTAAGTCAACATAATGCTAATAAAAATGAGTATGTCCGTTGGATTAATAGCAAAGGTGTTAACAGATAAAGGTGTGCTTAAAACAGTACTAATTATATATGCCTTTTTAATTACAGGTAGTACAATTGCACAAAACAATCACTCTCAGTTTTTTAAACCTAGTGATACACTTAATGTGTCACGTAAAAACGCAGTTATTATAACGGAAGCTAGCTTAGCGTCTTTATCTATAATAGGTTTAAACGCTTTGTGGTATTCTGATTTTGATCGTTCTAACCTTCATAGTACTAATGATAATTCAGAATGGTTTAAAATGGATAAGTTGGGGCATAGCTTTACAGCTTATCAATTAGGACGTTTTGGATCTCAAGCGTTACATTGGAGTGGAGTGAGTAAAAAGAATCAACTAATTTACGGAGCAACACTTGGCTTTTCTTTTTTAACAGCAGTGGAAGTTTTAGATGGTTTTTCTGAAGAATGGGGTTTTTCTTGGGGAGACTTTACCGCTAATGCAGCAGGAGCAGGGCTATTTATTGGACAAGAGCTGTTGTGGGAAGAGCAACGTGTTCAACTAAAATATTCTTTTAACCAAAGTCCTTACGCTAATCAAAATCCAGATAAACTGGGTAATGGGGTGTTTGAGGAATTTATAAAGGATTATAATGGGCAGACCTATTGGTTAAGTGCTAACCTGCATTCTTTTTTTAAAGACAGTAAATTACCAAAATGGTTAAATCTAGCTGTTGGTTATGGGGTGGATGGTTTACTATATGGTACTAATCAATTACAAAATATCAATTTTACAAATCAAGACAGAACCAAACAATTTTATTTAAGTCTAGATATGGATTTAACCAAAATCAAGACCGATTCTACATTTTTTAAACAGCTTTTTAACATAATTAATGTTATAAAAGTACCGTTTCCAACACTAGAAATCAATAGTAGCGGGAAGCTAAAAGGGCACTTAATTTACTTTTAACATAAGTTAACATATTGATTTTCAGTATTTAATTATTTGTTGTATATTTGCACGCTGAAATTTAAGTCTTTATAATATTAAAAAACAGACTTTTAAATCAAAAACAAATGAAAAAAAATATTGGAAAGTTATTATCCCTAACGTTTACAATATCAATTTTACTTTTAGTTGTATTTGTTACCACTAAAAATGATGCTACATTAGTAGATGAAATTGAGTTTAACAACGTTGACTTTGAAAATATACAATATGCAAATATTGCTTCAAACGTAAAAGCATTTAATAGAACAGCGTTTACACCTAAATTAGGTAAAACGTTTACAGGTTTTAAAGAAGCTTTAGGATTTAAAGAATCTCAAAATGATTATTTTAGAGTAAACCAATTTGGTTACTTAGGAAAATATCAATTTGGAAAAAGTACATTAAAAGTTTTAGGTATCCATCATCCTCAGTATTTTTTGAGTAATCCTGAGTTACAGGAAAAAGCATTTATAGCAAATGCACAACGTAACAAATGGGTATTACGTAAGGATATCAAACGTTTTAACAACAAGTATATCAAAGGTGTTAAAGTTACGGAATCGGGTATATTGGCTGCAGCGCATTTAGCAGGACCAGGAAGCGTAAAGAAATTTTTAAGAAGTTATGGAGAGCAAGGATTTGCAGATGCAAATGGTGCAACCATAAAGTATTACATGAAGAAGTTTTCAGGTTATGATACCTCTTTAATTAAACCTTTAAAAAAGGTAAAAGTAAAATACGAAAGCGCTTAATATTGGCTTTTGTGAATGATAAATAGTGTTGGTCTCTTATGTAGGTCAACACTATTTTTTTTCCATTGACTCACTGTTTGTGTTTTAATAAACTCTGTAGGCAATGTAATGTCACAAGCCACACAAATCTCTGTACTATCACTTAAGACGCTACAAAGGTCTTCTAGAAGCTTATTGTTTCTATAAGGTGTCTCAATAAAAGACTGTGTTTGGTTATGTTCAAAACTTAAACGCTCTAAACGTTTTAATTCTGATTTTTTCTCACCTTTATCAATCGGTAAGTACCCGTTAAAAGCAAAGCTTTGTCCATTCATACCGGAAGCCATCATGGCTAATAGGATAGAAGAAGGACCAACTAACGGTACTACTTGTATATTGTTTTTATGTGCTAAACTAACTATATCTGCGCCAGGGTCTGCAATTCCTGGGCATCCAGCATCAGATATTAAACCTAAATTTTTACCTTCTAAACAGGGTTTGATAAAATTAGGTAAATCTGTAACTTCTGTAAATTTATTAAGTTCAAAAAGGTTTAAGCTAGCTTGAGCCTTATCTGGAGCAATAGTTTTTATAAATTTTCGGGCTGCTTTAGAGTTTTCGACAACAAAGGTGTCTAAACTATCAATAATGGTTTTTACTTGAGCAGGTAATACATTAAAGGGATTTGATTCTCCTAATGTACATGGTATTAAATATAGTTTTCCTTTAGTCATAGTACTGTAAAGGTATAAAATTAAGTAAGGCTGTTTAATTTGGTGCTAATTTTTTCGGAAGCATCCGCTAAAAGGGTGTACACTTTTTCAAAACCGTTGTCACCACCGTAATACGGATCTTGCACATCTAAGTTTTTGTCGGGAAAACTTTCGTTTAAAATTAATTTGACTTTAGAGTGTTGTGCTTCATTTTCAGCTAATGCTATAATATTAGCAAAGTTTGACTTATCCATTGCATAGATAATATCAAAATCTATAAAATCTTGTTTAGTAAATTGTCTAGCACGTTGTTTAGTAATGTCAATATTGTGCTTTTTGGCAGTACTTATTGATCTTGGATCTGGTTTGTTTCCAATATGGTAGCTACTAGTTCCGGCAGAATCTACAGTAAACAATTCAGGGTTTAATTTTGATTGTAAGATACCTTCAGCTAGAGGAGAACGACAAATGTTTCCTAAGCATACCATTAAAATATTAGTCATTTTAAAATGAAATTTAAACCGAAAGTTTCTTCGTTAAATCCTCAACGTATTTTTTAAACTGCTTGTCTGTAGATGATAAATTATCTACGGTCTTACAGGCGTGTAATACAGTTGCATGATCACGTTTTCCTATTTGAGAACCAATACTGGCAAGAGATGCTTTAGTTAGTTTTTTAGCAAAAAACATAGCTAATTGTCTAGCTTGTACAATATGACGCTTTCTAGTTTTAGATTGTAATGTATCCACATCCATTTGGAAATAATCTGAGACAATCTTTTGGATATAATCTATAGATACTTCTCTCTTGGTATTTTTTACAAACTTTTCTACAACTTGTTTAGCCAACTCAATATTGATTTCCTTTTTATTAAAAGAGGATTGAGCAATTAAAGAAATAATAGCACCTTCTAGCTCTCGGATATTTGATTTTATGTTTTTAGCAACATATTCAATAATATCGTCAGGCATTTCAACACCATCTCTGTATAATTTGTTTTTTAATATAGAGACACGCGTTTCAAAGTCAGGTGTTTGCAATTCAGCAGATAATCCCCATTTAAATCTTGATAGTAAGCGTTGCTCAATATCTTGCATATCTACGGGCGCCTTGTCACTAGTTAAAATAACTTGCTTACCATTTTGATGCAAATGATTAAATATATGGAAGAATACATCTTGTGTTCCAGACTTTCCTGATAAAAACTGAACATCGTCAATAACCAATACATCAATTAATTGATAAAAATGTATAAAGTCGTTACGGTTGTTCTTTTTAACAGAGTCAATATATTGTTGCGTAAATTTTTCAGCAGAAATATATAAAACAGTTTTTTCTGGGTATTTATCTTTTATATCAACACCAATAGCGTGTGCTAAATGTGTTTTACCTAAACCAACACCACCAAAAATTAATAATGGATTAAAAGACGTTCCACCTGGCTTTGCAGAGACTGCTAAACCTGCACTACGTGCTAAACGGTTTGAATCACCTTCTAAAAAGTTATCAAAGTTGTAGTTTGGATTAAGTTGAGATTCGATTTTTACGTTTCTAATTCCAGGAATTATAAACGGGTTACGTAATTCGCGGTTCTTATTATTAAGCGGTACGTCTACATTTTGAGACCTTACAGCGCTTCTATTAGAACTCGGAATTTTTTCAGTAAAAGGTTGTTTATTACCATACGTGTTTTCCATTTTAATAATGTAAACCAATTTGGCAGTTTCACCCAGCTCTTTAGTTAAAGATACTTTTAAAAGTTTAACGTAATGCTCTTCAAGCCACTCGTAAAAAAACTTACTTGGTACTTGTATACTAAGCGCATTATCTGCAAGCTTAACCGCTACAATAGGTTCAAACCAAGTTTTGTAAGCTTGTGGTTGGATATTATCCTTTATAAAAAGGAGACAATTATTCCAGACCGTTTGCGCAGTTACACTCATGTTAAATTTAAAAGGTATTTCTAAGTTAGTTACTTTTGTTCTGATAATAGCAATGAACAGTTCCGTTCTTAAGCTTGGCAAATATGTGAACAAAAAACGTAAAAAAAAAATGAATTACTATTGAATATTCAGTTTTTTTTGTGCATGTTGTTTAGCAATTCGAAACTACAAAAAATATTTAAGATAATGGGTATAAAACAAGATGAAATTGAAATAAGAGTACGTTATGCAGAAACCGATCAGATGGGTGTGGTTCATCATGGGAATTACGCATTATATCTAGAAATGGCTAGGATTGAATGGCTACGAAAATTAAACATTTCTTACCGAAAAATGGAGGAAGAAGGGATTGGTTTACCAGTTGTGTCTATGGCTTTAAATTTCAAAAAACCAATACTTTATGATGATGTTATTAAAGTAAAAACACAACTTAAAAAGGCACCTACAGCTATGGTTGAATTTGACTACGAAATACTAAATGATTTGGGTCAAATTATGTGTACAGCAAGTGTGGTTTTAGCTTTTTTAGACATGAAAACAAAACGTCCAACTAGACCGCCAAAGTATTTTTTAGATGCTTTAAATGGATAATGATTTTATATTTACTTCGTAAATATTTTCAAAAATTTCAAAAATTGTAGACGCATCTTTTTTTCTAACCGAAATTGTGATTTGACAATCTAATTCTAATTTTTGGTTAATAACCTTTAGATTTTTCTCTTTTATAACCCGCATGACTTTATTCATGTTTTTATAATCAAAAGTGATTAGAAAGGTTTTGTTAATGGTGCGTGTTACAATTTTGGATGCTTCCAAAGCTAATTGGGCGCCTGTTTTGTAAGCATTTATTAAGCCTCCAACACCTAATTTAACGCCTCCAAAGTATCGCACAACAACTATAAGTATATTGGTGACTTCATACGATTGGATTTGCCCGTAAATAGGCATTCCTGCGCTATTGTTTGGTTCTCCGTCGTCATTGGCACGATAAGCAATAGTTTCAGTACCAATTTGATAAGCATAACACCAATGTCTGGCTTGGTGGTGCTGTTTTTTTAAGTCTTCTAAATGCTGCTTAATGTCTTCTTCTGTTTTTACAGGAAAAGCATATCCAAAAAATTTAGAGTTTTTATCCTTAAAAAGGACCTCTTCAGATGGTTTTGTTATTGTTTTGTAAGCGTCATTTTCCATAATTATGCTAAAGTTACCAAAAGTATTGATAGTATAGCAACGCCAATACCAATCCAGTTTTTTGGAAGTAGTCGTTCTTTAAAAAGTACAAGACCTAATAATGTAGATAGCATTACTATGGCAACATTGTTAACAGTAAATATAGTGGAGCTTTCAAAATTGTCTGCATTTAAGGCTTTTAACAACATGTAAATAGAGTAGTAGTTAACAATACCTAAAATAACACCTGCAACAACACTTTTTGGATCAAAAGTGAATGTTTTTTGTATCGCTTTCGCGGAAAGTAGGCCAATACCAATCAATCCGGCTATAAAAAAGATAGTTGCAGAAAATATTGGAATACCATTATCTGCCACATATGTAGTTTCTAAATATTTTATAGAAGTATCAATAGTTCCTGATCCTAAAAATAGTATTATCGGTAGCCATAAACTTTTAATTGAAAACCGGGCATTAGTTTTTTCTTTCTGAGACGCTAGATATACAGCAACCAATGCTAATATAATTCCAATACCTTTTTGCCATCCTAAACTTTCGTTATAGACAAAAAGTCCAAAAATTATTGGTATCACAACACTCATTTTACTAGCTACGGATGCTACAGATAACCCGATACGTTGTGCGGTCAGAGCCATGACATTAAAAATTGCTATAAATAGAAATCCTAATCCAATAGCACCAAAAAACCATTTAGAGCTTATGATGTCTTCAATAATAACAGGAGAATCATAACTTAAAATACCACAAGTAAACGCAGTAAAATAATTAAATACAATGGTTTGTAATGTGTTAATGTTTCTTTTTCCAATAACTTTAAAAATCACAAAAATTAAAGTAGAAGCACAAATACTAAAAATTAAATACATTAAAACAATTCTTTTTTAATGGTAAATAAATCTATAATATCTTGTGTTTTTGGATCGTTATTCCAAACATTTATACCAAGCGTGCTTGCAGCATCAGTGTTTTCTTTAGTATCATCAATAAAAAGACATTCTTCAGGTTTAAGCTTGTTTTGATCTAGTACAAACTGAAAGATATCTGCGTTTGGTTTACGTAACTGAATTTCGTGAGATAAGTAAAACTTGTTAAACGCATTTTTAAAATCGTCGTAAAACGAAATATGCTTTTGGATACATTCTATATGCAGTGCATTGGTGTTACTTAATAGTATCAGATTGTATTTTTTGTCTTTTGCTAGTTGCTGTATAAACTCTAAACGACTAGACGGAAAGTCGCAGATAATATAATTCCATGCTTCAGTAATCTCTTTTTTTGATAGTTTAGGAAAATTGTCCATGTAAAAATCAATAAACTCGTCTGTATCAATCAAACCTTGTTCGTAAAAGCTATTAAAAGCAATCAGTTCTTCTGATAATTCTTCAATTTCAAATAACTCTAAAGCGTTAGTCATAGCGCCTTCTTTATCTAAATTGATAAAGACATCTCCAAAATCGAATATTATAGTTTTAATCATAGTTTTTTATTTCTGCTACAGCATTGCGCTATAGTTGTATTGGTCAGTGCTAATTTGTTTACTTAAACGTATTAGTGTTATCTGTTTTTATTAGTGTAAATATTTAGTGTATCGTCTAAAATAGTAGTGTCTTTGATTAATTGGCCATCAAATTTAGGTGCTTTAATACCGTCTTTAAATTTGATTTTTCCAGAAAACACTCTAGCTTCATCCCATAAATTAGCATCAATAAATAGTTGTAAGGTTTTAGAGCCACCTTCTATAATTATTGAGTTTATGTTTTCTTTGTGTAGATGGTCGCAAATTGCTTTTATCGTATGGTCTTTGAATGTAATTGTTTCTGCGTCTGTATTAAATATAGCATATTGATCAGATAATAAATTATTACGATCTAAAACAATACGGACAGGGTTTTGACCAGTCCAATCTCTGACATTTAAGGTAGGATTATCTTTAATAACTGTATTTGTACCCACTAAAATAGCTTGCTCTTCGGCTCTCCATTTATGTACTAATTGTCTAGAATAGGTATTAGTAATCCAAACGGGTTTTTGTTCGTCTTTAGTTTTTGGCGCAATAAACCCATCGATTGATTGGGCCCATTTTAAGATAATATACGGACGTATTTTGTTATGAAACGTAAAAAAACGTTTGTGATGTGCTTTGCATTCGGCTTCTAAAACACCAACTCTAACATTACGACCTGCTTCCATTAGTTTTTTGATGCCTTTTCCGGCAACCTCATGGTTATCATCCACGCAGCCAATAACAATATTTGGTATCTGATGGTGGATTATTAAATCGCTACAAGGAGGTGTTTTTCCATAATGACTGCAAGGTTCTAGTGTAACATATATTGTAGCTTCTTTTAATAAAGCTTTGTCTGTAACACTATTTATGGCGTTGACTTCAGCATGATTACCACCGTATTTACTAGTAAAACCTTCGCCTATAATCTGGTCATTTAATACAATAACACTACCAACCATTGGATTTGGACGTGTTTGTCCTAATCCATTTTTAGCAATTTGTAAAGCGCGTTTTATGTAATATTGATCCGTCAAATTTTAAAGTTTGATTTTTACATTTTCTGTTCTGTCCACTTTGTAAGTGTGAGAAAACCCAAGGACTTTATATTTTATTTCGCCAATATATTGGACTTTTAGTTTTTTATTTAAAAAACTACCCAGCAAGCTGCTTAAATTTTTGTTACTTAAAAGGCTGTCTGTAGGTATTTTGGCTTGTAAAGGAATACTAAATTCTTTTTTAGCTGGTACTTTAAAACTTTCGCTAGTTACAGAGGCTAACTCACTATTATTAACAATAACTTTAATCCCGTCTGTTTTTAATTGACCACTAATATTATTAGGGTTTAAAAAAAAGGCATCTGCAGTAATTGTAATAAATTTAGAAGTCGATTTTAGTACTTTTATATTTTCAACTTTAATAAACTCTGGCTTCTCTGTGACTTTACAGCTAATAAAACAGGTTAATATTGTTAATAAGATTAGTGTGCTCTTCATGTGTCTTTTTTTAGATTTAATGTATCTTCATCCTCTAAAATATACGGACAAAAATACTATTTAAAAGTGACTAATACTACTATTGAAATAAGAGAAATCCAGCCGGAAGACAATGCGCAAATTGAAGCAGTTATACGTGGTGTTTTTATTGAATATGATATGCCATTAGTGGGTACAGCGTATACAGATAAAGAAACGCCAAAAATGTTTGAATCTTATGCAGGAAAAAACGAAGTGTATTACGTTGTTGTTGTGGACGGTAAGGTAGAAGGTGGTGGTGGTTTAAAACCATTGAATGGTATGGAGTTTGATGTTTTTGAAATTCAGAAAATGTATTTTTCTAATCGCTTACGCGGAAAAGGCTTTGGTAAAAAACTATTTGAAAAGTGTTTAAATAAAGGGCAATCACTAGGTTTTAAAAAGGCGTATTTAGAAACTATTCCAACTTTAAAAGAAGCGATTCATATATACGAATCTAATGGGTTTACACATTTAGAAGGACCATTAGGTGATACTGGTCATTTTAGTTGTGGTGTTTGGATGGAAAAAAAACTACAATAATTATAGATGTTAGTAAAAGATTTAAAACAAATATTCCATAAGGAACTAGATGCTATTTACGGTAAAGACGAAGTATTTTCCTTTTTCTTTATGTTAACGGAACAGTATTGTAATATTTCTAGATTGGATGTGGCGTTAGATACTAAAATAAGTATAACAAAGGAAGAGCAAGAACCACTATTTAAGGCATTAGAGAGCTTAAAACAACATACACCAATACAATATATTTTAGGCGAAACAGAATTTTATGGGTTGCCTTTTAAAGTTAATGCTAATACATTAATACCACGACCAGAAACAGAGGAGTTGGTACAGTTGGTTGTTGATGCTTATCCTGAACAAAATAGCAAGGCTAAGGTTTCGATATTAGATATTGGTACAGGAAGTGGTTGTATAGCCATTAGCTTAGCAAAAAATATAGTACCAAGTTCTGTTTCTGCACTTGATGTTTCCGCGAAAGCGTTAGAACAAGCTAGACAAAACGCGGTATTAAATAATGTGGAGGTCGATTTTGTTGCTGGTGATATATTAACAATGACTGAAGGAGATTCTGCTTTCAAAGACATAACGTTTGATGTTATTGTTTCTAATCCGCCCTATGTTAGAAACTTAGAAAAGTTAGAAATGCAGGCTAATGTATTAGAAAACGAACCACATTTGGCATTGTTTGTGGCGGACGATAATCCGTTGCTTTTTTATAAAGCAATTACAGCTTTTGCAGTGCAACACTTGAAACAAAATGGGCAATTATTTTTTGAAATTAACGAATACTTAGGTCCTGAAATGATTCAGCTTTTAGAAGATAATGGATTTAAAGATGTCCAATTAAAACAAGATTTTTTTGGAAAAGACCGTATGGTAAAAGGGACTAAAGGGTAGTTGTAGATTTGGTTAAAAGCAATAGTCCGCAACAATAGTAATTATTAGATTTAGAAGTAAAACAGCATGAGCATACAATTAAAAATAAACGCATTAAGAGATCAGTTAAGAGAGCATAATTATAATTATTATGTTTTGGATAATCCGACTATTAGTGATTACGATTTTGATATACAATTAAAAGAATTACAAGCTTTAGAGGAGGCTCATCCTGAATTTTATGATGCTAATTCGCCAACATTGCGTGTAGGTGGTGCAATAACCAAAAACTTTAATACTGTTGTGCATAAGCATAGGATGTATAGTTTGGATAATTCCTACTCTTTAGAAGATTTAAAAGATTGGGAGACAAGAATTAAAAAAAGTATTGATGGTGATGTTGAATATGTTTGTGAGCTTAAATATGATGGTGCGTCTATAAATTTAACGTATCAAAATGGTAGCTTGCTAAAAGCTGTGACGCGTGGTGATGGTATGCAAGGGGATGAAGTGACACCCAATATAAAAACAATAAACTCTGTGCCTTTACAACTAAAAGGAGATTATGCTGAAGAGTTTGAGATTAGGGGAGAAATTATTTTGCCTTATGATGGATTTATTAAAATGAATGAAGCGCGTGTGGAAAATGGCGAAGAGCCTTATAAAAACCCACGTAATACAGCATCAGGAAGTTTAAAATTACAAGATAGCGCAGAGGTGGCTAAGCGCCCTTTAGATTGTTTATTATATGGTTTAGTTGGTGGTGATTTTGATTATAAAACACATTTTGAAAGCCTAGAAAAGGCACGAAAAATGGGCTTTAAAGTACCACAAGAAGCTAAGTTGTGCCAAAGTATAGACGAGGTTTTTGAGTTTATAAATCATTGGGATCAAGCAAGACATAATTTGCCTTATGAAACCGATGGTGTTGTTGTTAAAGTGAATAATTTACATCAACAAGACGAACTTGGATTTACATCTAAAGCGCCACGTTGGGCAATGGCTTATAAGTTTAAAGCAGAACAGGTAAGTACGGTTTTAAATAGTATTACTTACCAGGTTGGGCGCACAGGTGCTATTACGCCTGTTGCTAATTTAGAGCCAGTAGAGTTGGCTGGTACTATTGTAAAACGTGCGTCTTTACATAATGCTGATCAAATTGAAAAATTAGATATTAGAGTAGGGGATACGGTTTATGTTGAAAAAGGTGGCGAAATAATCCCTAAGATTATTGCTGTAAATTTAGAAGAACGCCCTGCAGATTCTAAGCCAACAGAATACATTACTAACTGCCCTGAATGTGACCAGCTGCTAAAAAGAGAAGCTGGTGAAGCAAAACATTTTTGTCCAAATTATAATGGATGTAGTCCTCAGGTTATTGGACGTATACAACATTATATTTCGCGTAAAGCAATGGATATAGAAGGTTTAGGTGGTGAGACTGTTGCGTTGTTAGTTAAAGCAGGTCTAATACATAATTATGCTGATTTATACACATTGACTAAAGATCAAGTGTTACCATTAGAGCGTATGGCGGAAAAAAGTGCTGATAATTTATTGGCAGGTATTGAAGCCTCTAAACAGATTCCTTTTGAGCGTGTATTGTTTGCTTTAGGAATTCGTTTTGTTGGAGAAACCGTAGCTAAGACATTAGCAAAACATTATAAAAGTATTGATGCGTTAGCGTTTGCATCGGTTATAGATTTGGAGCAAGTCAACGAAATTGGTATTAGAATAGCAGAGAGTGTTGTGGATTTCTTTTCGGACCCAAAAAACCAAGATATAGTTAATAGACTAAAGACTTATGGTTTGCAATTACAGATTTCGGCAGAAAAACTTGCTAATCAAACCGATAAGCTTAAAGGTCAGGTTATTGTGGTTTCAGGGGTATTTCATTCGGTTTCAAGAACAGAACTTAAAAAACTAATAGAAGATAATGGCGGTAAAGTTAGTAGCTCAATCTCTTCTAAGACTAGTTATATTGTAGCAGGAGACAATATGGGGCCGAGTAAAAAAGATAAGGCAGAAAAGCTAAATATTGAGTTAATTACAGAGCAGGATTTTTTAAATAGCTTAGAGTAAGGATATTAAAAATCGGATAAACTACTTTTTATTGCGTTAAATTACATTTTTGTGTATCTTCGTAATCTCAAATCTTTAAAATGAAGTTAACAAAGTTCAATGTCGTCTCGATGTGTCTGGTTATTCTTGTCCTATTTATTATGACAGGAAGGATCTTTGATATGCCGATAGTGTCCGACTATTCTTGGATTTTTGTGTTTCCACTTTTTGCATATCTTTACTATGGTCTAACAAAGGTGCACAATCATTTCTTTGGTTTTTTTTTAATAGGATTTTCTATTGTAGAAATATTAAAAGTTGTGTTTGATGCTAATGAATTGATTGGGGTTTATGGCGCTAATTATCTTATTATAGCAACTTATTTATCTTTAATAATCTTTTTAGTTAAAGATTTGGAAATTAAAAAGATATTTAAGGACTTTAAACTGCCAATAGTTGTTTTGGTAGTCTTTAACGCCTATATAATTTATGCTTTAAACGAGATGATTTTGGAAGATCCAAAGGTTGAAACAGATTCTTTGGATTTTGTGATAGACGTAGTTTATAACGTATTTATTCAATTAGTGCTATCATTGGCATTAATACACTACTTATACCATCAAACTAAGCAGAGTTTGCTGTTGTTTTTGGCTAGTGTGTGCATTGTATTTTCAGAAATGGTACAAGTGGCTTATTTGTTTATTTCTTCAGAACAAATATTAGAAATTATTTACTCGATGTTAATGGGTCTAGGATTCTATTTCTTGTATGTCTATATTAAAATTAGACATTTTGATTCTTATAAAACAGAATCCCCAGCCATAGTATAACGCTACTGTTATACTATAATAGATGTTCCTTCTGCTTTCTTAGTACTGTCAGGCTCAAAGTAAAAATCAATCTTACCTAAGTTTATTCCGTAACAACCTACTTGGTTTACTAATACATTTTTACCTTCTAAGTTTTGTGCAACTGTAGGTTTTGGTAAAAAAGTATGTGTATGTCCTCCAATAATAAGGTCAATGTCTTTGGTTGCTTTAGCTAAACTTAAGTCGCTAATTTTATCAGGATTTTTCTTGTAGTTATACCCTAAGTGAGATAAACAGATTATTAAATCACATTTTTCATCCTTTTTTAGGATTCTAGTCATTTCTTGAGCAGCTTCAATAGGATCTAAATATTTAGTTTCTTTAGACATTGTTTTGTCAACTAATCCATCCAATTCAATTCCTAATCCAAAAACACCAATTTTAATACCTTCTTTTTTAAAGATTTGATACGGTTTAACATGCGTATCCATTACAGTATTTGTAAAATCGTAGTTAGCAGATACAAAACCAAAACTAGCATGTGGTAATTGTGCATATAAACCGTCGATTCCGTTATCAAAATCATGGTTTCCTATAGTTGCTAAGTCGTATTTAAGCCTACTCATAAGCTTAAATTCTAACTCACCTCCATAATAATTAAAATAAGGCGTTCCTTGAAAAATATCCCCAGCATCTAAAAGTAGCGTGTTTGGGTTTTCTGTTCTTATGTTTTCAATTAAGGTTGCACGTCGTGCTACACCACCTTGATTAGCGTTTCTACCATCTTCAGGTCCAAATGCATCTATATGACTGTGTACGTCATTAGTATGTAAAATGGTGATTTTTTTTGTTTTAGCAGTTGTTGCAAAAGATTGTAATCCATAACCACCAACTGTAATTAATGCAGTAGCAGCTGTTGCTTGTTGTATAAAGTCTCTACGTTTCATTGTTTTGGTTATTTAGTTTGGATAAATCTATTGTCAATTACTGGTTTAATGGTGTCTACTTTTTTGAAGTAGTCTAACATGGCATTTCTAATTTTATAGTTTAAAACGTATAAACTGTCATTAGTTTGAAAAAAGCGCATACCGTCACCACCATTATATAAGTAGTCATTGGTTGCTACATAGTATGTTTTGTGTTTATCAATAGGTTTGTTATTGACTAAGGCTTGCGTAATGCTATAGTTTTTGTCAAGTGTTAGTTGTAATCCACTAATTGGGTGTGGGCGTTTTGCTCTACTCAAGTAAGTGGTTAAACTATCTATTTGCGGGCCTTTTAAAGCAACAACAACAATACTGTTTTCAAAAGGCATGATTTCAAATCCTGTTCTAGTCGTAATATTTCCTTTAGAAAGGATAGAGCGTATACCTCCATGATTTAAAAGTACCATGTCAATATTGTTACCTGTTCTTTTGTTAAAAATAGGATTGCTTTCCTGCATTACTGCATCTGCCATTAAATTACCAATAGCGGTATTTAAATCACCATCATTTTTTGTGTAGGTTTCAGGAGCGTAAGATAAGACCGTATTCATATCCTTATTTAAGCTTTCGCGGAATGGTTTAATATAAGCATCAACATCAGGATCTATTGCTAATGTATCAGTTATAGTTATCTTTTTTCCTTCTATTTTTGTTAACGAGTAAGTTTCGTTCTTACAAGACGACACTAAGACTATCGAAAGTAAGATTAACAGGTGTTTATAATTCATATTTAAAGTTGAATAATTTAAAGCTAATATATAGTTACAATTACTACATTTGTAATAAAGGAATAAAGATAAATGATTTTAAAAGGATTTAAAGAAAAATCTAATAAAAAGTACATTAATAAATGTACCGCTAGTAGAGTTGTAAAGCCTACTAACGCCATTATTAAAACTATTGGAGTAGTTGTTGACGGTCAACAATTTTCTGATTTAGAATGGATTAACCAGCTTGCAGAAAGCTTAAATGTTAACCTGAATAACCTTAAGATTTTATCCCTTTTTAATACAAAAAAAGAAGAGGTCTCTGTCTACACAAATACCTTTTCTGAAAAAGACCTTGGATGGAAAGGACAATTAAAATCTCAAACAGCAAAAGACTTTGTAAACACTAAGTTTGATTTATTGATTAACCTTTATCAATCTGATGCTTTAGCGCTTCAAGTGGTGTCTGCCGCAACTCAAGCCCAATTTAAAGTAGGGCTATACGATGCTAATCAGGATCTAAACGATTTAATTATTGAAACTAAATTAGACGATAAGGCACTTTTTAAAACCGAACTAATAAAATATCTAAACATTTTAAATAAATTAAGTAATGAATAACCCTTTTTTAGGTACAGGAGTAGCAATTGTAACACCGTTTAATAATGATTTAACGGTAGATTACAAAGCGTTAGAAAAAATTGTAGAATATAATATTGCCAATGGAACTGACTATATAGTTATAAGCGGTACTACAGGAGAAAGTGTTACAATTACCAAACAGGAAAAAAAGGATATTGTAGAAGCAATAATCACATTTAATAAAGGACGTTTACCTTTGGTTTTGGGTGTTGGAGGTAATAATACGATGTCTGTTATTGAAGAAATTAAAACGACAGATTTATCGGCATTTGCAGGGATTTTATCGGTGACACCTTATTATAGTAAGCCGACTCAAGAAGGAATGTACCAACATTTTAAAGCTATAGCTGAAGTTTGTCCGGTAGATATTATTTTATATAACGTACCAGGAAGAACAGCTAAAAATATGTCGCCAGAAACAACGTTACGTTTAGCAAATGATTTTAAAAATGTTGTAGCAGTAAAAGAAGCTGGAAATAACATGGCACAATATTTAGAGTTAATTAGAGATAAGCCAGAAGGGTTTTCTGTAATTTCTGGTGATGACGATTTAGCTTTAGGTGTTGTATTAGCAGGTGGAGCAGGAGTGATATCTGTAATTGGACAAGCCTTGCCAAAAGCCTTTTCTACTATGATAAACTTAGGATTAGAAGGGAAAGCTAAAGAGGCATATGCACTTCATTTTAAAATGATGGATATTGTTGGTTTGATTTTCTCGGAAAATAATCCTGCAGGAATTAAAGCAGTATTAAACAATCTAGAACTTTGTAATAAAACGGTTAGATTACCGTTAGTTGAAGCAACAGAAATGCTACAAAACAGTATAGCGGATTTTATAACAAATTTTAATAAAAGTTAAATTATACTTAATCCTACGTTAAACTTGATTCCTTCAATTAATTTAGCAATCAAATTATATTTTTAAAATCCATTTAAATAGCGTATTTTTGCGCTTCGTTAAAATTTTATGAAGAATTTATTTTACATCTTAATCACATTTTTATTTTTTACTTCTTGTAGTGAGTATCAAAAGGCGCTTAAGTCTGAAGATATTGCTGTAAAGTTTGCCTTAGGGGAACAGCTTTATAAGGATGGTAAATATAGTAAGGCCAGTCGTTTATTTGATCAAATAGTACCAGCTTATAGAGGTAAGCCTCAAGCTGAAAAACTAATGTTCTTAGATGCGGATTCTTATTTTCATATGGGATTAAATGCTCAAGCTGGATTTAGATTTGAACGTTTTGCAAAGTCATACTCTAAAAGTGATAAAGTTGAAGAAGCGTATTATAAAAGTGCGTTAAGTTATGCAGCGTTATCTCCTGTGTTTTCTAAAGAACAACATGATACAGAGCATGCTTTAGAAAAATTACAAGTATTTGCAAACTTATACCCTAATTCAGAGTTCATGCCTAAAATCAATGAGCTAGTTAAAGAATTACAATATAAGTTAGAATTAAAGGCATATAGTACAGCAAAACAATACAATCACATTTCAGATTTTAAAGCTTCTATAAGTGCTTTTGATAATTTTATTGGAGACTTTCCTGGGACGTCTCTGCGTGAAAAGGCATTATTTTATAAATTTGATTCAGCTTACCATTTAGGAATGAAGAGTGTAGAATCAAAAAAACAAGACAGATTAACTACAGCTATATCTTACTACAATAGTTTTAAGAAAGTAAATGCAGACTCAGAGTTTAATAAGGATGCAGATAAAATGGTTGAAGATTTAAAAGAACAATTAGAAAAATATAGTACCAAAAGCTAATATATATTATGGATTTAAAAAAAATCGACGCTCCGTTATCAACAACGACGTATAACAGAAATATTATTGATGCACCAACAGGTAACATCTATGAAGCTATTTCAGTTATTGCAAGAAGATCAGAGCAAATTAATTCTGAAATTAAAAAGGAATTAATTGAGAAGCTAGAAGAGTTTGCTACATATAATGATAGCTTAGAAGAAATTTTTGAAAACAAAGAACAAATTGAAGTGTCTAAGTTTTACGAAAAACTTCCTAAACCTCATGCTTTAGCTGTTCAAGAATGGTTAGATGGTAAAATTTACCATAGAAATACAGAACAAGATAACCAAGACTAATTATATGTCAATATTAAGTGGCAAAAACGTACTATTGGGCATCAGTGGTGGTATTGCTGCTTACAAGACGGCTACATTAGTCAGATCATTTATAAAAGCAGGTGCAAACGTACAAGTCGTTATGACACCTGCTTCTAAGGATTTTGTAACACCGCTTACATTGTCCACACTTTCCAAAAATCCAGTACACTCAACATTTACAAACGACCAAGATGATAATGCTATGTGGAATAACCATGTAGAATTAGGGCTTTGGGCTGATTATTTTGTAATTGCGCCAGCAACAGCTAATACGTTGTCAAAAATGGCGAATGGTACTTGTGATAACCTATTATTAGCCACTTATTTATCTGCAAAATGTAAAGTGTATTTTGCGCCAGCAATGGATTTGGATATGTATATCCATCCCTCTTCTGTACAGTCCTTTGAGACGCTTAAAAATTATGGTAATATCATGATACCGGCTACTTCAGGTGAGCTAGCTAGTGGATTGGTTGGACAAGGTCGTATGGCAGAGCCTGATGATATTGTCTCTTTTATAGAGAAAGATATTATTAGCGGATTACCCTTAAAAAACAAAACCGTTTTAATAACTGCAGGACCAACCTATGAGGCTATAGATCCAGTACGATTTATTGGGAATCATTCTTCAGGAAAAATGGGCTTCGAGATTGCTAAAGCAGCAGCTAATCTTGGTGCAGAAGTTATTTTAATAACGGGACCAACCCACCAAACGGTAAAGCACAGTTTAATTACGGTAATCCCTGTAGTGAGTGCGCAAGAGATGTATGATGCAGCTCATCTTTATTTTAATAATTCTGATATCGCAATATTGTCTGCAGCAGTCGCAGATTATAGACCAAAAAATGTAGCTACTCAGAAAATAAAAAAGAAGACAGCTACGTTAACATTAGAACTAGAGAAGACCAAAGATATTTTAGCTTCTTTAGGAGCTATAAAAACAAAGCAATTTTTAGTTGGCTTTGCATTAGAGACTAATAACGAATTGGAGCACGCAAAATTGAAGCTAAAAAAGAAGAATTTAGATTTAATTGTTTTAAATTCGTTAAACGACAAAGGTGCAGGTTTCAAGTCTGATACTAATAAAGTAACCCTAATTAATAAGGACGAAGAAGCAACGGTATACCAATTAAAGTCTAAAACAGAAGTTGCTAAGGACCTTTTTAACACCATAATATATACAATACATGCGTAATCTATTATTCCTATTTATATTTTGTTTTAGTGTATCAATTCATGCACAAGAGTTAAATGCCACAGTAGTTGTAAATGCGCAACAAACCGGTAACGAAAACTTACAGCAGTTTAAAACACTAGAGACACAATTAAAGGAATTTATTTCTAGTACTAAATGGACAGATAGAACGGTTTTACCTCAAGAACGTATAGACTGTAATTTTGTAATTAATATTAGCGAATACTCAGGTAACAATTATAAAGCGACAATCCAAGTACAGTCTTCAAGACCTGTTTTTGGTGCTAGTTATACTACCCCAACCTATAATATTAACGATAAGGATTTTACATTTGAATACATCGAGTTTCAAAGTTTGATATACAATCCAACGCAATATGCTTCTAATTTAATTTCGGTTTTAGCATATCATGTAAATATGGTTTTAGGTATGGACGCAGACACGTTTAAACCAGAAGGTGGAGACGAGTATTTTAAGCAAGCACAAAATATTGTCAATTTTTCTCAACAAGAAAATTATTCAGGTTGGAAATTATCTGACGGATTACAGAGTAGATTTGCATTGATAGATAATTTATTGTCACCAACTTTTAAGGCGTTTAGAACAGTAATGTATAATTATCACAGACGTGGTTTAGATGTTATGAGTGCTAATCAAAAGGATGCCAAAACAGAAATTGCTATGGCTTTAGATTTGTTTGGGGATATGAACAGAACCCGTCCAAATTCATATTTACTTCGTGTGTTTTTTGACGCGAAAGCCGAAGAGATTGAGCAAATTTTCTCAGACGGACCTAGTGTAGATATTACAGATTTAATAGACACACTTAATAAAATCGCTCCAATGCATTCTTCTAAATGGAGAAACATTAAAATCTAGATATATTTATTTTCATTCTTAAAAAGCGAAAAATCAAAACTTTTCTCTTTTTAACTTTTAACTTTTCACTTTAAGAATGCTTACAGGATTAACTATAAAAAACTACGCTTTAATAGATCAACTTCAAGTTAGCTTTAATGATGGGTTTACCATTATTACAGGAGAAACAGGAGCAGGTAAATCTATATTATTAGGCGGTCTTTCTTTAATTTTAGGTAAACGAGCTGATTTATCAAGCTTACGTAATCCTGAAAATAAATGTATAATTGAAGCTACTTTTGATATTTCAAAATACAAGCTAAAAGGACTATTTAAAGAACAAGATTTAGATTACGAGACGCAAACAATAATTAGACGAGAAATTTTACCTTCAGGAAAGTCAAGAGCATTTGTTAATGACTCGCCTGTAAACCTATCTAGCTTACAATCTTTAGGTGAGCAGTTAATAGATATACATTCTCAGCACGAAACCATGCAGTTGGTAGATGATGCGTTTCAGTTTCAGGTAATTGACGCTTTAGCTAAAACGGAACGTGATTTAGAAACGTATACGCTTCATTTAAAAAGTCATAAAACACTTAATAAGGAATTAAAGCAATTACAACAGTTTCAAGCTGAAGCTTTGAAAGAGCACGATTATAACGCTTTTTTGTTAAACGAATTAGTTGAAGCTAATTTAAAGGAAGGCGAACTTCAAGAATTGGAAGAAGACTTTGAGTTATTAAATAATGTTGAAGTAATCCAACTTAAATTAGAAGAGGCAAATGCATTATTAAGTGAAGAGCAAGCAGGTGTATTAACGTCTTTAAGAGACTTAAAAGCAGCATTGCAAAAGTTAGCGACAATTTCTACTACCTATCAAGATTTGTTAGATAGGGTAACTAGTAGTTTGATTGATTTAGATGATGTTTTAGTAGATATAGAGCGTTTTGAAGGTAACCTTGATGCAGATCCAAACCGATTGGAAATTGTTAATGCCAAATTAGCAACCTTAAATAACTTGACGCAAAAGCATTTAGTTAAAACAGTAGAGGAGTTAATTATAATACGTGAGGATTTATCTAAAAAAGTGGCAGCGACGGAAAATGCTGATCAAGACATTTTAGATAAGGAACAAGAAATAAAAGCAGTCGAAAAATTATTAAATACAGAAGCAAAACAAATTACAGAGAAACGTAATAAGGCTATACCAGATTTAAAGAAACAGTTAGAAGCTATCTTAAGTCAGTTAGGTATGCCAAATGCGCAATTTAAGATTAGCTTAGAGGTTTCTGATACTTTTTTATATAATGGAAAAGATACTTTAAGCTTTTTGTTTTCAGCCAATAAAGGAGGACAGTTTAATGTGTTAAAAAAAGCAGCCTCTGGAGGAGAATTATCTAGAATAATGTTAGCCATTAAATCTATTTTATCAAAATATGTGAAATTGCCAACTATTATGTTTGACGAGATTGATACAGGTGTTTCTGGAGAGATTTCTAATAAAATGGCAGATATAATGGCATTAATGAGTACAAAAATGCAGGTGTTTAGTATTACGCATCTACCACAAATTGCAGCCAAAGGAAACACACATTATAAAGTCTATAAAAAGGATGTTAATGAAGTAACAACAACCAATCTGGTTAAATTAAACTATGATGAGCGTGTTGTGGAATTAGCGCAAATGCTAGGTGGTACACAATTATCGGATTCGGCAATAGCACATGCAAAGCAACTATTAAATTAGAGGCATAATTTCCGCGAAAGCGAAATAAAAAAATTATAAATACTATCTTTGAAGGATATTACAATAAACTAACAAGTCAACTGATAAACTATAAGTTATGTCATACAATTTATTAAAAGGAAAAAGAGGAATTATATTTGGAGCATTAGATGAAAACTCTATTGCTTGGAAAACTGCAGAACGTGTACACGAAGAAGGTGGTACGTTTGTCTTGACTAATGCGCCTGTTGCAATGCGTATGGGACAAATTGATAAATTAGCAGAAAAAACAGGATCTCAGATTATACCTGCAGACGCTACTAGTGAAGAAGATTTATTAAACCTTGTCAATAAATCTATGGAGATTTTAGGAGGTAAAATTGATTTTGTATTACATTCAATTGGGATGTCTATTAATGTTAGAAAAGGAAAACATTATACGGATCAAAATTATGCTTGGACACAAAAGGGTACGGATGTATCTGCGATGTCTTTTCATAAAACAATGCAGACGTTATATAAGCAAGATGCAATGAATGAGTGGGGAAGTATTGTAGCGTTAACATACATGGCTGCACAACGTGTTTTTCCAGACTATAATGATATGGCAGATAATAAAGCTTATTTAGAGAGTATTGCACGTAGTTTTGGTTACTTTTTTGGAAGAGATAAAAAGGTTAGAGTTAATACAATATCACAATCTCCAACACCAACTACAGCAGGTAGTGGTGTAAAAGGGTTTGACGGTTTTATCGCTTACGCGGAAAAAATGTCGCCTTTAGGTAATGCTACAGCATTAGATTGTGCTAATTACACAGTGTCTTTATTTAGTGATTTAACTAAACGTGTAACATTACAAAACTTATACAATGATGGTGGGTTTAGTAATATGGGCGTTAGTGACGAGGTAATGAATGCTTTTGTAGAGAGTATGGATAAATAGATTAGAAGTCAAAAAATATATTTTTAAAAAGGTCTTGCTTGTAACGTAAGGCCTTTTTTTATGCTTCAAAGTATAGCGTGTAGGAAAAGTATGATAATCAGTTAGTTGTAGTTTTGTGTTAAAGAAATCAGCATTTTGTCTGTTAAAAATGTATTTTGTCGATTTGATAAAGTTGTTTGTTATTCGTTGGTAATTATTCAATATTTTTAAAGAATGATTATTTAATAACTAACTAATACCAATTTTAATATGAGAAAAATTACTTTTTTATTGTTTGCGCTTATTGCATTTAATATGCAGTCTAATGCACAAATATTTATTCAAGAAAATCTTGACTCGGGCTTTCCTACAGGATGGTCTCAAGTCAGTTATTTTGCTAGTTCAACTGCAACATATGTATGTGAAGGAAGTGGTAATATTGCCGATAATCTGTACGGTAGTGCTTCCAATGATGGTACATTTACCTCTCCAAATTTTGTAGGAGCATCAAACGAAACAGATGCTGTTGTATCTTTTGATTGGTTAGCTAGACCTTATTCAACTAATGCTGTAGACTACATAATTTTTGTTGAATATTCAACTAATGATGGTACTGATTGGAATTTAGTGTCTTCTTTTGCGGTTACAGAAACTACAGCTTGTACAACGTATAGTGAGGTGATTCCTTCAGCAAATATTCCTTTAGGTTCAGATTTTAAATTTAGAATAAGAGGAGAATGGCAAAGTGGAGATAGTTATTTTTATTTAGATAATATTTTAGTTTCTCAAACTTCTGCTGATGCGCCAAATTGTGATTCTGTTTTAGCAACTACTGTAGATGTTTCAATTGCAGGAGATATATCTTGGAATGGTGCAACAGGTATTCCAACTGGTTACGATTTAACTGTTGGAACTGCTACAGGTGGTTCTGATGTTTTGTCTACATCTTTAGGGAATGTTACTACCGTTAATTTAGGATTATTAGCCTATTCAACAACGTATTATGTAAATCTTGTACCAACTAATGCAAATGGTTCTGCTACAGATTGTGTAGAGCAAACATTTGTTACAGAAGCGCAACCTCCAGCAGGTACAGATTGTTTAAATGCTATAGCAGTTGCTAGTTTACCTTACAGTACTTCTGATGATACTGCTAATTATGGAGATACTTACTCTGGCTCTCCAGGAGCTAGTTGTGATTCTACAAGTGGTTATTTAAATGGAGATGATGTTGTGTATTCTTACACTGCCTCAGCTGACATTTCAGTAAACTTTGAAGCTGCAGGTGTTGGAACTTACACAGGACTTTTTGTTTACACAGATTGTTCTGATATAGGTACTACATGTACTTCAGGAGCTGTAAATGGTTCAGCAGGTGGAGATTTAAGTTATGATTTAGAATTAACGACAGGTACAACCTATTATGTTGTAATTTCTACTTGGGCTAACCCTCAAAACACTGTTTATACATTAAATATTACAGAAAACACATGTACAAATGCAACTGCTATTTACACAATTGTAAATGATTGTGATAATTCAGGTGGCTTTTTTATAGATGTTGAAGTAACAGATATGGGTACAGCAACTGCTTTAACTGTTTCTGATGATCAAGCTAGTGCAACACAATCGCTTACAGCTATAGGTACAGTTCAATTTGGACCTTATGTTAACGCGACGGATGTTGTAATTTCAATAGCTGATGATAACGATGCAAATTGTTTTTTAAATAGTTCAGCATTAACTCAAGTTGCTTGTCCTCCAGTAAACGATGCTTGTGAGAATGCAATTACAATTAATGCTGGAGATTCAATCTCTGGTGATACTACTGGAGCCACCAATGTAGAAGCTTTAACAGTATGTGAAGGAGGAACAGTAGGTACAACATGTGATTCAGGTGGTGATTCTACACCTAACGGTGGTTTCCTTGTTTTTGGTACAGGAGTGTGGTATGTATATAATTCACCTGGTAATGAATCTATTTCTATTGAGGATTCTGCTGGTGCTTTCGATTCAGAGATTCAAGTATGGTCTGGAGCTTGTGGCTCATTAGTGTGTGTTGCAGGAGATGACGATAGTTCGATTGTAGGAAATGGTGGTTTTGTTTGTTTCGATTCTGAAGCAACAGCTACAACTTATTATATTTACATAGATGGTAATGCAGCTACTGGTGTAGGTGCTTATACATTAAATTTAAATACGACACCTTTACCGCCTGCTAATGACGAATGTGCTGCTGCAGAAGCTTTAACTTTAGGAGTTGAAATCACAGGAGATAATACTGGAGCAACAGATTCTGCTTTAGCAACAGATTGTTTTACAGGTGTAATATCAGATTTATGGTATTCATTTGTAGCTCCTGCTTCAGGAGAGGTTACAGTAACAACTACCGCTGCTCAATATGCTGTTTATAGTGATTGTGCCGGTGCTGTAGTTGGCGAGTGCAATGTATCTGTAGTTGGTGATTTAACGGAAGGAACTACGTATTATGTTAGAGTTAGTGATGATGGAACTGCAAGATCACAAGTTACAGGTTCTTTTACTTTATTAGTTTCAGAAGCAGTTTTAAGTACTTCAGACTTTACTAATCAAAGTTTATTTTCTTACTATCCAAACCCAGTTAGCGATAACTTAACATTAAAAGCTCAAAAAGAGATTTCTAATGTATCTGTTTATAATATGATTGGACAAGAAGTTTATAGAAACGCACCAAACAGTGTTAACAATTCTGTAGACATGTCTAACTTACAGGCAGGAGCTTACTTTGTTAAAGTAACTATTGATAATGTAACAGAAACAATAAAAGTAATTAAGAAATAATCTTAAACTTTAATACAATTAAAAGCCACCTTTTTAGGTGGCTTTTTTTATGCGATTAACTTACATTTGTAACATGCAATTAAGTTATTCTTTTATCATACCCGTTTATAATCGTCCTGTAGAGATTGAAGAGCTTTTAGAGAGCTTTTTAAAGTTAAGCGGTACGTTTAGTTATGAAATTGTAATTGTGGAAGATGGGTCGACTATAACGTCTCAGTCCGTAATAGATAAGTATAATACGCAGTTAGATATAACCTACTATTTTAAACCGAATTCGGGACCTGGAGATTCAAGAAACTTCGGAATGCAAAAAGCAAAAGGGAATTACTTTATTATTTTGGATAGTGATTGTTTATTGCCTAGTAATTATTTAATTGAAGTTGACCGTAGTTTAAAACAAAATTACGTAGACTGTTTTGGAGGACCAGATAAAGCACATAAATCATTTTCTAATCTTCAAAAAGCAATAGATTTTAGTATGACTTCTGTAATAACAACAGGAGGAATCAGAGGTAATAAGGCTAGTTTAGACAAGTTTCAGCCTAGAAGTTTTAATATGGGATTATCTAAAAAAGCATTTGAAGCTACAAAAGGCTTTGGTAATATCCATCCGGGAGAGGATCCTGATTTATCTATACGGTTATGGAATTTAGGTTTTAATACAGTATTAATCCCGGAAGCCTACGTTTATCATAAAAGACGTATTTCTTGGTCTAAATTTTATCAACAAGTCTATAAATTTGGTTCTGTAAGACCTATTTTAAACCAATGGCATCCGCAAACTAAAAAGCTGACTTATTGGTTTCCGTCAGTATTTACACTTGGTGCTATTTTTGCTATAATATTTGCGCTTTTTAATATTTACTTACCAATATATTTAGTCTTATTCTATTTTAGTCTCGTTTTTGTTATAGCTTTAATCACAACAAAAAATGTGATTATTACATGTCAGGCGTTGTTAGCAGTATGTATTCAGTTTTTTGGATATGGCTATGGATTTTTAAAGTCCACTTTAATATTAAGTATAAAAAAAGATAAAGCAGAAGTGCTATTTCCTCATCTGTTTTTTAATAATAAATAATGCAAACCATAAAATCTAAAATATTAGGATTGTTTAAGAGCAAAAAGATAAATGTCTTTTTACTGTTCTTCTTGTTAGCGTTTTCAATTTTAGTATTAACTAAATTATCTAAAGTTTATACAGCAACACTAACTTTTGATGTAAATCCAATAAATGTAGATGACACATTTGTTTTAATAAATCAAGACAATGCTAAGTTAAATATAACATTAGAAACCTATGGATTTGATTGGCTTAGATATGCAATAAATCGTCCGCTTTTAGACATTGATTTTAACACTGATATAGTAAAAAAAGACTCATCACTTATCTGGAGTATGTCTCGTGGCTTTGCAAATATTAACAAGCAGTTTAGTAAAGAGAAAAAAATAATTAGCATCAATCCAGATACTTTATCGTTTAAGTATGATAGTAATAGTATAAAATATGTTCCAATAGTGCTGCATGCAAATATTAAATATGCGCCTGGTTATAATACGTTGGATGTGGTTAAAACGAAACCAGATAGCATAAAGTTGATTGGGCCAAGTTCTATACTCAGAAAAATTAAAAAGATAGATACGGACAACTTGGATGTCTTAGATGTTAAAGCCAATATTAATAAAATACTAACCTTACAATTGGATAGTATAGGTAATAAGGTAAAGACAAACTTAAAGCAAGTACAATTGGAAGTTAAGGTTTCTAAGTTTTCAGAAGGTGTGGTTAGTCTTCCAATAGAGGTTATTAATGTTCCAGAAGGTATAACGCTTAATTATTTTCCAAAACAGATTTCTTTAAGCTATGCTACCAGTTTAGAAAACTTTAAGAATATATCAGCACAAGATTTTAAAGTGGTTTGTAATTATAAAGACGCTATAGATAATTCGTTTTTAACTCCAAATTTAGTAAAACAACCTGCTAGTGTTAAAAACATAAGGTTGTTACAGCAGAAAATTGAATTTATTATAAAAGAATGACACCAATAATTGTAGGATTAACAGGAGGTATAGGTAGTGGTAAAACTACAGTCGCTAATTTTTTTAAAGACTTAGGTGTGCCTGTTTATATAGCAGATACAGAAGCTAAGGCTTTAATGAACCGTTCTAAAATTATAAAACGAAAACTAGTACAGCTTTTTGGAGACCAAGCATATATTGACGCGTCATTAAACAAACCTTTTATTGCGAGTCAGATTTTTAACAACAAAGCATTATTACAACAAATGAATGCTATTGTACACCCAAAAGTTGCAAAACACTTTGCTAATTGGGTAAAAAAACAAGAGTCAGACTACGTTATTAGCGAAGCTGCTATTATTTTTGAAAACGGTAGCTACAAAAAATATGATGTCATCATAACAGTGGTGGCACCTGAAGACGTTAGACTTAAGCGTGTAGTTAAACGTGACGACTCTTCTTCTGAAAAAGTAAAAGCCATTATGAAAAACCAATGGAGCGATAAACAAAAAACTGAACTTTCAGATTTTGTGATAACTAATGTAAATTTAGAAGACACAAGGCTCCAAGTAGGAAAAATCCATGCTAAAATCTTAAATAGCGCAACAAATCATTAAATTTTAACGTTTTTGTTAATGTAAGGTTAAATGCAAGGAATCCTAAATGTTAAAATATTAGTTTTGGTGTGTGAATAAAAGGATATTTCTAGTATTAGTAGTTTTAATGAGTTGTTCTTTAATAGGTATTATTTTAGTACAAGCTTATTATATTAACAATTCAATTCAAAATAGTGAAAACCAATTTAACTTCAATGTAAAAAAAGCATTGAGTTATGTTTCTAAAACTATTGAAAATGAAGAACGCTCAGACCATTATTATAAGATTTCTGAACTAATTAAAGAAGGTAAAACTAAGCTAGATTCTAATGCTATTTTAAATTTTTATATTAAACAGGATAATCCTAATAGTAACCAATCTATAATTTATAGAAATGGAATTCTTGAAGAAAATTTTAAAGTATCATCATCGCTCTTTGACATAGGTTTAGATAGCTTAAATGTAAAACGAATTTTAAGCGAAAGAGAAACAAAAATAGTAGAAAACAGCACTTTAGATGGGACGCAAAATCTCACATCTATGTTATCTGAGATTGGAGTAACAACTGTCAATGAGTTTTTTCTAGAGACGTCATATTTAGATTATGCGTTTAGAAAGCCAATACATAAAAGGGTTAATACTGATCAGGTTGAAAGGTTACTGGCATTAAAACTAATTGAAGATGATATTAATATTGGTTATGAGTTTGCTATTTATAGTAATGGTTTAGCCACTAAGGTTAAGACAGAAAATTTTCATTTAGATCAAAATAAAGCGTCTACTTTTAGTGTTCCATTTTTTTTTAATGAAAACGACGATAGCAATTACAGGTTATTAGTAAATTTTCCGGAACGTAAAAAATTCATTTTATCATCAGTTTTAACGATGCTAATTTTGTCTATTATATTTACATTAATTATTATAATTGCTTATTCAAGTGCATTGTATCAGTTAATAAAACAACGACAGATCTCTGAAATTAAAACAGATTTTATCAATAACATGACACATGAGTTTAAGACGCCAATTGCAACAATAAATTTGGCATTAGACTCCATTAGAAATCCTAAGGTAATAGACGACAAAGAGAAGGTTTTACGTTATTTAGGAATGATTAAAGAAGAGAATAAAAGGATGCATGCTCAGGTAGAAAATGTATTAAGAATATCTAAACTTGAAAAAAATGAGCTTAACATTAGTAAGGAACGTGTAGAGTTAAACGACTTAGTAGAAGACGCTATTACTCATGTAGAGTTAATTGTAGAAGATAGAGGTGGTCATATAGAAACCCATCTTAATGCTGAAAAGTCTTCCGTATTAGCTAACGAAACACATTTTACCAATGTTTTAGTAAACGTATTGGATAATGCTATTAAGTATTCTCCAGAACAACCTAAAATTATAGTTACAACAGAATTGGCTGGTAATAATATTTTAGTACATATTAAAGACCACGGAAGTGGAATGAGTAAAGTAGCTCAAAAACGTGTGTTCGAAAAATTTTATAGAGAACATACAGGAAACATACATAACGTCAAAGGTCATGGTTTAGGATTGGCTTACGTTAAGAGAATAGTAGAAGACCATCATGGTCATATATCAGTAGAAAGTGAAAAAGAAAAAGGAAGTACTTTTACAATAAAGCTTCCCTTAATCTCGTAATATTATGGAAGAACAATTAAAAAGAATATTATTAGTCGAAGACGATCCAAATTTTGGAACTGTTTTAAAAGATTATTTATCAATGAACGATTACGAAGTTACACATGCTAAAAATGGTATGGAAGGCTTTGAAAAGTTTAAACGTGGCGATTTTGACCTATGTATTTTAGATGTCATGATGCCATATAAAGACGGTTTTACTTTAGCTAAAGAAATTAGAGAGAAAAATGCAGAAGTGCCTATAGTATTCTTAACCGCTAAGGCGATGAAAGAAGATGTGCTTAAAGGGTATAAAGTTGGTGCAGATGATTATCTAAACAAACCTTTTGATAGTGAAGTCTTATTAATGAAGATTAAAGCAATCATGCAACGTAAAGCTAACGATACAGTTGCAGATAGCAAGCAATTTGAATTTAAAATTGGAGGTTTTGATTTAAACTCTAAGCTTAGATTTTTAACATACAACGGAGGAGATCAAGTAAAATTATCTCCAAAGGAAAACGAATTACTTCGTATGTTAGCGCTACATGAAAACGATTTAATGCCAAGAGAATTAGCATTAACTAAAATATGGAGAGACGATAATTATTTTACGTCTAGAAGTATGGATGTTTATATTGCTAAACTTAGAAAATATTTAAAATTAGACCCTAAAGTTGAAATTTTAAACATACACGGAGAAGGATTTAGATTAGTCGTTAACCAAAGTTAATAACTAATTAAGTCTACTTTTTGAATAAAAAAAATCCAGCATATCGCTGGATTTTTTTAGTTTATAATAGTTTCTAATTTAGAAATGATAGTTTCTTTTGGTGTTAGATAATCAAACCATAAAGTTTCGGGATTGCGTTTAAACCAAGTCAATTGTCGTTTTGCAAATCGTCTAGAATTTTTTTGTATTTCTGCTACAGCAAAGTCTAAAGTCCAAGTATTATCTAAATAATTAAAAATCTCTTTGTAACCAACAGTATTTAGGCTGTTAAGTTCCTTAAAAGGGAGTAGTGTTTTGACTTCATCCTCTAATCCATTATCCATCATAATATTGACGCGCTTATTAATTCTGTCGTAAATAATTTGACGATTTGCCTCTAAACCAATGGTAATGGTCTTAAAAGGGCGTTTGTTTTTATCTTTATTTAAAAATGAAGAATAAGGCTGTCCACTACCAATACAAATCTCTAAGGCTCTAATAACGCGTTGCGGATTGTCAATTGCTATCGTATTGTAAGATGTTGGATCTAATGTTTTTAGTTGTAATTGAAGCGTTTCTAAACCATCTGTCTCTAATTGTTTATTTAATTGTGGTCTAATGGCTTTATCTACTTCAGGAAAGTAGTCCAAACCTTTGCTAACAGCATCTACATATAATCCAGAGCCACCTACCATAATAACAACGTCATTGCTTTGGTGTAAGCTTTTCAAACAAGTTATGGCCTCTTTTTCAAAAGCACCAACATTGTAAGCTTCTGTGATTGATTTGTTGTGTATAAAATGATGTTTAGCCTGTGCTAATTCTTCAGTGGTTGGCGCAGCAGTACCAATACTCATTTCTTTAAAAAACTGTCTAGAATCGGCTGATATTATTTCTGTATTAAAGTAATTGGCTAACTTAATACTAAGCGCTGTTTTACCTATAGCTGTTGGTCCAACAATAGATATAAGATACTTGTTAGTGTGTTTCACTTTAAAAGGTCTTTAAAAGAATATTAATATAGATTGGTTCCGCAGACTTTACAGAATCTAGCATCGTCATCATGGTACTCTTCATGACAATTAGAACAGCGTTGCGTATTTAGATTTAGTTTTTTTTGTGGCGGTTGTTGCGTTTTTTCGTCATCAGACTTTTTCATACTTCTAGAATACTCTGCAGATACAATTCCTGTAGGTACAGCAATAATACCATAACCTAAAATCATGATGATGGTTGTAATAAATTGCCCTAATGCAGTTTGTGGCGCAATATCTCCAAATCCAACCGTAGTTAAGGTTACAATACACCAATAGACACTTTTAGGAATGTTTGTAAATCCATTATCTTCTCCTTCAACCAAATACATAATGGTTCCGAAAATGACAGAAGAAATTAAAACCGCAAATAAAAACACAAATATTTTCACACGACTAGCAATTATAGAATCCTTTAATTGGTTAGAAGCACCTAAGTATCTAGCTAGTTTTAAAATTCTGAAAACACGAAGTAAACGTAATGCTCTTAAGGTTACCAGCGCATGAGAACCTGCAAAAACAAAAGAGATATACATTGGTATTGTTGACAATAAATCTAAAATACCATAAAAACTAAAAATGTATTTGAAAGGTTTTTTTACGGTTATGACACGTAAAATATACTCGATACTAAAAAATATAGTAATAATCCACTCGCCGATGTATAATAGCTCGTGGTATTTTGCGTCAATATGATTGACACTTTCTAGCATAACTAAAAGTATACTTGCTAAAATTAAAACAAGTAGAATGACATCAAATAGTTTTCCCGCAGGTGTGTCTGCCTCATAAATAATCTCATGAAGTTTGTCTTTCCAACCTTTATTTTGTTTTGCTGCACTCATGTGGTAAAAATACTAAATAAAGATTAGTTATTTTTTTCTAAAACTATTACAGTGTTATTTTGAATTTTAACAATGTCGTTATAAAAAGATTTTAATTCAGGATAATAATTTGTAGTGTACATCGTGTTATAAAAATGAACTCTAAAAGATAACTCTAGAATATTTTCTTTTTGTATTGGTTTAAAAACAAGTAAACCAGAATTATTAGATAGTTTATATGATTTTTCTTGTGGTGTTTCTATAATTTTATAGTTGTCACTAGATTCAATTTTTATATTGTAGATAAAATTATTTTTAAACCCGAAGTCAATAGGGTAGGTCCTTTTGTTTAATTGTAGCGGGTTTTTTGTGAAAATTTTAAAAATAAAGGGGTCTAAATAAATCTTGTTTCCTATGGTTGTTAATGGTCCTGATATAGACATTGTTTCAGTAAACAACGATTTGTTGTTTTTGTTTATTTCAACCTCTATATCGCCAAAAGTATAATCGGGATATTTTTCTTTGAATTGTTTTAAATTATCTTGATCGTCTCTAGTATAATTCTGTCTAGCTTTTAACGCATTATAACCTGTTTTTGCGGTTGTCAAAGTTCCAGTAAATGTACCATCATCATTAAGTTTGACAATAATTTTATGCTGTATTGCCGAGCTTGTTTTTGGTTTTATATCAACCCAATGACTTCCGTTTTTAAAGTCCATTTCTCGTCCATATTGATTTAAGCATTTAAACGGGATCTCTCCAAAATTTAATGCAGAATCTGTTGCATCTAAAAAGTATGATTCGCCATCAATTTCTGCTCTCACAATCACGTAGTTGAATTCTGAAATAACAGGGTATAGTTTAGTTATAAATCCATTGTTTCTTGTCGATAATAGTACAGGGTAGGTTTGTATACCATGTTTTATTAATAGGTTATAAAGTAGCAAGTTAATTTCTGCTACGTTACCTGACTTTTGTTCAATGACTTCTTTTATGGATACATCTTTAAAAATGCGGTAATAGTTATTCCAATTGTAATTGTTTTTAACAAAGTCAAAGATGTAATTGGCTTTATCTAAATCACTTTTTTGATTTAATAATTCAGGGTCAATTAGCTTTTTTACAAGACTTTCCTTTTTTAGCTGTTTTCCAAAATCAGAATCAGTCCTTAATTCGCTATCCGTAGTTTCCCAATTTTTAGTAATGTTATTTACTGTACCATCAAATCCTTTAACAACTTTTAATTCATATTCAATTCGGGATAAATAATTTTTGGCAGAAGTCATATAATCCTCTTCTATAAAAGCAGGGATGTCTTGCATTGCATATTTTCCGACGGTGCAGTCTGCACTAGCACCATTGTTTCTTTCAACACAGCCTTTTTTTATAGTGCTTTCGTTTGCATCTAATTTAAGTTCTCCAACAAGTTTGATATTGTAATCGTAATTACCAGGGATACTCGTGTTGTATTCACTATAAAGTTTTGGAATCTCTTCTTGAAAGCGCCACGTATTAAATTTATAGATAAATGGACTCTCAAAAGTGTAACTATACGTTATAACGGAGCCTTCTTTAATATTTGGAAGAATAAATTTAAATATTGTGTGATTCTCGTCTGCCTTTTCTTCAAATATTTGAGAATCATCAAGTTTGATTCTAGATACTTTTCCGTCTTCTATATTTGTAGTAGTGGCAATTAAATTTGTAATTTTCTCTTTATTGCCTCCAGAGTTGTATAAGTATATTTTAACGTTGGCTTGATTGAAACCATTACGGTTTAAAATTTTGATTTTTTTGTTATAATTTAAAATTAAATTGAAACTTTTTTCGTCAATTTTAGCGTTTCCATATTCATATAAAACTACAGCATTGGCAGTGGTATCTTGCTTAAATTCATTTAATTCTAAATCTGCTCTTGTAGTCGTTAAATCCTTGGTGTTAAATTGGTTTTGTGAGACTAAAAAATTTGTAAATAACAGGGCGATAACGACTAATATTCTCATTCTAAATTAAGTATTTTTATGCGCTTATTTTTTCTTAAATAGCTTTGTATTATATGTTGTTGGTCTCTATTATTTTCCATTGGAGTAATAATAGATTCTAAAATTTCTAGATTATTAATTTGATAATTTAAATTGTAAAAGCCTAAACCTTTAAACACCCCATTTTGTATTAAAATAGCGCTACGCTCATCAACTTCACGACCTTGGTCTACAATAACCATGTTTTTGTTTTTGTAGTTGTACTTGTCTAATAGTTTCTGTACACGTTTGTTGTAGCTCTCAGGTGTTTCTTCTTCGATACAAGCACCTTGACAATTTTTTACATCGTATTGAAAACAACTACTTTTTGTTTTATAAAGCCCACATAATTTTTGACATAGCTCAAAATTTTCAACCATTTTTTCTAAAAAATGTTTACCACTTTGTCTGGTGCTAAAGGTGGTAACGTGAGGCTTTCTGCCATCTGCTTTGTCTATAGTTAGATTTATGTAACCATTATGATCTATAAAACTGTACAGGGCGTGTGTAAATATACTTCTACGTAAAGCTCTGTTAAGTATAGGTTTGTTTCTCTTAATTTCTTCACTTTCTTTTAAAAGCGCAACAAGCTCGCTACCAGTAGCTTCGTAAGTCACTGTTGCGACTTGCATTTGGATTTTTTTGGATTTAGCAGTTGTACCTGTAAAATGCTGATTGACTCTATTTTTTATGTTTTTGCTTTTACCAATATAAATAATCTCACCGTCGGCTTTATGCATATAATAGACTCCGGTTTTTGATGGTAGATTTGCTATAATATCTATTAAACGCGGTTCCATTTGGAATTTGGGTTCTTTTCTAATAGACGCTTTAATTATAGTTTTATTGGTGTCTTTATTTAGTAATAATTTAAATAATTTGACCGTTGCTAGAGCATCTCCTGATGCACGATGCCTGTCTGTAACTGGTATACCAAGAGACCTAACTAATTTGCCTAAGCTGTAGCTAGGCAAATCAGGAATTAAATCTTTAGAAAGCTCTACAGTACATAATGTTTCGCGTTCAAACTCAAATCCAAGACGTTTAAATTCTGTTTTTAAAATGCGGTAATCAAATTTTGCATTATGTGCTACTAAAATAGTGTCTTCCGTAATTTCTACAATACGCTTTGCTACTTCGTAAAACTTAGGAGCATTACGTAGCATTTTACTATTTATACCTGTAAGATTAACCACAAAAGGTTGGATTTCACGTTCTGGATTAACTAAGCTTATAAACTGGTCTACAACCTCGTGACCATCGTATTTATAGATTGCTATTTCGGTTATGCCTTCTTCGTTAAACTTACCACCAGTGGTTTCTATGTCGACTATTGTGTACAATACAGTTAAAAGTGAAAAATTAAAAATTAAAAATTAGTTGATTTTGATTTCATAGTATTTATTGTAGCTACTAACATTTTAATTAATTCCTTATTTTGAGAAGTTAAACTCAAAAATAAGTCGTGTTTTAAGTATGAAGAATCATGAAGTAAGGCAATCCAATATTCTGTTTCATTAGCTTCTTTAAGAGCGATGCTCATTTTACTAATAAAATCTTTATTAGATTGAGCAAACTCGGCTTCTCTTATATTGGCACCAACAGAAGTTCCACTTCTTAGAAGTTGTCTAGATAGTGTATATTCCTTATCATTTTTTACAATCAATTGGTAAGACTTAATAATTTGCAGGGCAAAATTGTAACTTTTAATCTTTAAAATTGATTCTTTCATTATTTAATTAAAACTTTTAGTTATTACTTTTTAACTATTAGTTGCGTTTTCCAAAGATACTACTTCCGACGCGAACCATGGTGCTACCGCAGTCAATAGCTAATTGGTAATCTCCACTCATACCCATAGATATGGTTTCCAAATCTAAATGTACTGTTTTAAGTGAATCAAATGTTGTTTTTAGTACACCAAATTCCTGCTTAATTTGATCTTGGTCTTCCGTAAAAGTTGCCATTCCCATGACACCAATAACGCTAACATTTTTTAAAGATGAAAAGTCTTCAGACTGAAGTAATGTTGAAGCATCTTCTGGAGACATTCCAAATTTAGAATCTTCCGAAGCTATTTTAATTTGAAGTAGACAATCGATAATTCTATCGTGCTTTTTGGCTTGTTTATTAATTTCTTTTAGCAATTTAAAACTCTCTACACCATGTATTAAATCTACAAACTCAGCCATATATTTGACTTTGTTGGTTTGTACGTGGCCAATCATGTGCCATTTAATATCTTTTGGCATTTCTTGGTGTTTGTCTGCCATTTCTTGGATTTTATTTTCTCCAAAAATGCGTTGACCAGTCTCATAAGCTTCCATTAAATCACTAACCGGTTTTGTTTTTGAAACAGCAACTAGTGTGACGTGATCAGGAAGGGATTGTTTTATTATGTTTAGATTTTGTTTGATGCTCATAATGTTTCCTATGGTAATATGAATTTGTTTTGAGGTTATTCACTTACTTATCTTATTCGTAATTGAAATTATTTAAGTAATATACGCCATTAATCACTAACCGATTAGCCTCATGTGATTGTTGTCGATTGTAATAAATTGAATCATTTTTTACATAAATTTCATTAAATATAGAATCTTTGTTTTTATCTATAGCCTCAGTTTTAATAAATACTAATGCCTTGTTTTTATAAAAGTATTTCTGACTAATATAAGTATCACCTTTACTTATAAAAGAAACATAAACCAACTCATTACTTTTAATATTATGGCACTTGGTAGTTGTTTGTTTGGCGCCTGTAGTTATTCCTCTTAAAATATTTTGCTCTACACTTTTACAATCAAAGTCTTTATTTATTAATTTTTTAAAATGACTATAGTTCTTTATCTCTTTTATGTATTGGATGTTAATTGTAGTATTTGAATCAGAGTTTGTGTTTTTAGTGCTTGAACAATTAAAAAATATAATTAAAAATATTATTAGTAATAATTTAGTCGATTTCATAGCTCTAATTTAGATTCTGCGCTTTAGTCTTAATGACAAACTAAGAAATAATATGGCATCTAAATTATCTCTCATCCCTTATACCTTTTTACTACTGTCTTATTTTAAAACTCATAAATAGTAACACCACTTCTAATTTTAGGCTCTATGTATGTGCTTTTTGGAGGCATTGTTAGTCCGTCGTCAGCGATTTGTTTCATTTGATTAATTGTCGCAGGAACCATGCCAAAACCTACGATAAACTCCTTACTATCTACTTTACTCTTAAGGTTTACAATGTCTTTTTTTCCGCTAATGTAATGTATGCGAGTATCGTTACGTAAGTCCGTAATTCCTAAAATAGGTTCTAGAATTGTTTTAAAAAGGACTTGCGCATCTAATTCGTCTAAAGACGTACCAAAGTTATATTCTGTTTTTCTAAGGTATAACGAGTAAAATTCGCCATCCAAATACATACTAAAATGATGCGATTTTGATGGTTGATATGGTGTTAATCCTCTGTTTTCAATACGATATACGGTATCTAATTGTATTAAAAACTCTTCTTTAGTTAATCCGTTTAAATCTTTTACTAATCGGTTAAACTCGTGTATGCGTAATTCCGATTCGGCAATCAAATAACTCATAAAAAAGTTATATGTTTCTTCTCCTGTATGTTTTTGATTTTCGTTTTTTAGGTCTTCGCAAAGTAATTGAGACGAGGCCGATCTATGATGTCCATCTGCGATATACAGCGTTGGCATGTTATTAAATGTGGCTGTTATTGTATCTATATCTGATGGCTCTTCAATTAGCCATAAATAATGCGTGTCTCTGTAGGTTGTTGTAAACTCAAACTCAGCACGTTCTTTTTGTTTTTTTGCTATAATGTTTGAAATAGCATCATTATCAGGGTAGGTTAATAACACAGGTTCTGCATTAAAACCTACTGTTTTTAGGTAGTCTTTAAATACGGTTTCGCGAGAAGCGATTGTATCTTCATGTTTTTTAATAATGTTATTGGTATAATCTTCCACACTTGCTGCTGCAACAATACCATTAAAGACTTGAAAGTCTCTGTCTACTATTTTATATATGTAAAAACAAGGTTTTTGGTCTTGCATAAAAACAGCATCTTCTTTAAACTCTGAATAACGGTTTTTTACTAATTTATAACGTGCTTCTCCAGAGATTTCTTTGTCGTATTTGTATCCTGGATTTACAATATGTAAAAACGAAAACGGATTATGATCCAAGCGTGCTTCTCTTTCTGCTTGCGTATAACTCTGATAAGAACGTGACGCCACTAAGCTAACTTTATCTCTAGTTGGTCTTACAGCTTTAAAGGGGAGTATTTTTGTCATGTTTTTGAGAATAAGAAGTCTTTTTAGGCAAAAGGCAAAAGGTAAAAGAAGAAAGTACTAATAAAAAAAGGCATACGTCTTTAGCGCTATAAACACTAATAACTTATGCCTTTTTACTTTTAATTATATAAACTGTTTAGATACTTTTTCTGCTTTTCTGCTTTCTGAATAATCGTAAAAACCTTCACCAGATTTAATACCAAGTTTTCCAGCATTTACCATATTAACTAATAATGGGCATGGTGCGTATTTAGGGTTTTTAAATCCATCATACATTACGTTTAAAATAGATAAACAAACGTCTAATCCAATAAAGTCGGCTAGTTGTAATGGTCCCATTGGGTGCGCCATACCAAGTTTCATTACGGTATCAATTTCTTCGACACCAGCAACACCATTGTATAACGTTTCAATAGATTCGTTAAGCATTGGCATTAATATACGGTTGGCAACAAAACCTGGGTAATCATTAACCTCAGTTGGTGTTTTACCTAGTTGCTTAGATAAATCCATGATGATTTTAGTGACTGCATCACTTGTACTATACCCACGGATAATTTCTACTAATTTCATGATTGGCACCGGATTCATAAAATGCATTCCAATAACCATTTCTGGTCTTGACGTTACAGCACCAATTTGTGTAATGGAGATAGAAGAGGTGTTAGTTGCTAAAATAGTATCCTCACCACAAGCGGCATCTAATTGTTTGAAAATCTTTAATTTTAAATCTAAATTTTCTGTTGCAGCTTCTACTACTAAACCAGCGTATTCAACACCAGCTTCAATATTTGTATAGGTTGTTATATTACCTAAAGTTTCCGCTTTGTCAGCTTCTGTAATTTTAGCTTTAGCAACCATACGATCTAAATTTTTGGTAATGGTATCCATTCCTTTTTTTAGAGACGCTTCGCTAATATCTATTAATTGTACTTTAAATCCTGATTGTGCAAACGTATGAGCAATACCATTACCCATTGTTCCTGCACCTATAACTGCTATGTTTTTCATTTGTATGTTGTTCTAAAATTGATCAATTATCATTGTTGCAACACGTAACGCTTCTGTACCATCATGTAATGTTACAATAGGTGTTGTGTTATTATTTATTGCATCTGCAAAAGATTCTAGCTCATCTAGAATAGCATTGTTAGCAGATATTTCTGGGTTATCAAAATAGATTTGCTTTTTAACACCTTCTGCATTTTGTAAAACCATATCAAAATCTCCAGGAGTTTCTGGCGCATCTTTCATTTTTACAACCTCACATTTTTTCTCTAAAAAATCAACAGAGATATAAGCATCACGTTGGAAAAAACGTGTTTTACGCATGTTTTTTAACGATATTCTACTTGCTGTTAAATTAGCAACACAACCGTTAACAAACTCGATACGTGCATTAGCAATATCAGGTGTATCACTTATAACAGAAACTCCGCTGGCAGATACATTTTTAACCTTAGATTTTACAACGCTTAATATAACGTCAATATCATGGATCATTAAATCTAAAACTACTGGTACATCTGTTCCACGCGGATTAAACTCGGCTAAACGATGTGCTTCAATAAACATTGGACTATCTAATTGGTCTTTAACTGCAATAAAAGCGGGATTAAAACGCTCTACATGTCCAACTTGACCCTTAACGCCATATTCTGCAACCAAAGCTCTTAAGCTTTCGGCTTCTTGTACGGTATTTGTTATTGGTTTTTCGACAAATATATGTTTGCCTTTTGCAATAGCTTGCTTGGCACAATCGTAATGAGATAGGGTAGGCGTTACTATATCAACGACATCAACAGCTTCAATTAGCGCTTCAATAGTTTTAAAATATTTGTAACCAAATTCAGCTTCAACTTTTTTACCGTTGTCGGCATCTGCATCATAAAACCCAACTAATTGAAATTTGTCTGATTGATTTAATAGTCTAAGATGAATTTTTCCAAGGTGACCAGCACCTAATACACCAGCTTTTAGCATAGTTTGTTATGTTTTATACAAAAATAAGTTTTTTTACACAGTATTTTATATGAATTTAATAATTATATATTGGATTTAAGACAAAATTATAAATTGACGGAAATCCTTTTCAGGGTTGAATTTTTGAAGTAATTTTATGCTCTAAACTAAGGACTACCATTGAAAGATACTTTTAAACATAAAGGCTTACGTCAGCAATTAGTTGCTGTTTTAAAGAATAAAGGAATTACAAACACTGCTGTATTGGCTGCTATTGGCAAGATACCTAGACATTTATTTATGGATTCTAGCTTTTTGGACCACGCGTATCAAGATAAAGCATTTCCTATTGCGGCTAATCAAACCATATCTCAACCGTATACTGTTGCGTTTCAAACGGAATTAATGCAAGTTAAAAGAGGCGATAAAGTATTAGAAATAGGAACAGGTAGTGGTTACCAAACTGCTGTTTTATGCGAGCTTGGTGCTAAAGTGTATAGTATTGAAAGGCAACAAGAACTGTTTAAAATTACTAGCAGATTTTTACCAAAATTAGGTTACAGAGCTAAAAGTTTAATTTTTGGCGATGGTTATAAAGGGATGAAGGAAGAAGCCCCTTTTAAAAGTATAATAGTTACTGCTGGTGCCCCTTTTGTGCCAAACCCATTATTAGCACAATTAGAAATTGGTGGACGTTTAGTTATACCTGTTGGCGAAAATGTACAAACAATGACCCTTTTTGTAAGAACAGGTCAAAAGGATTTTGAGAAAACAGAATTTGGTGAGTTTAGATTTGTTCCGCTTTTAGAGGATAAGAATTAATAAGTCAGTTTTTTTGAGGTCGGATAGTGTGTTTGGTTTTTCTGATGTAAATTACATGGAGGCAAACATTAATTACTTTTGTTTATCATTTTTTTTCTTTTTCGAGTTTTTCTTTATTGTTAATTGTGGAATGTTAGTTGAAATATAAAAAAGCAAAACGAATGAAATTATTGATTGGAATATCCATAATGACTTTGTCAAGTATGTATTTGGAATGATTTCAGAAAATTTGAATGAAGAAATTGAAGCAAACCAAAAATCAATAAATCCGATTTCTTTATTAATATTTTTAGTTCTTTCATAAAATGAATTATAACCATTTAAATAGTTTTCTAGAGTTTTACGTATTGTTTGATTTTTTAAATAAAATAAATTTATTTTGTTATTGTTTTTAAAAATTGTTAGATAAGTATTTTGTCTTGGCTTTGGTAATCCACCCCCTGAAAGCCTTTGATGTTTTATGTAATTATATGAAGAATCGGAAATAGCTTTAAAAGTTTCGCCAGACAATCTTACACTATCTAAATAGTTTAATTCTTTTAGCTTAAAGAATTCTGACTTGTTGAGTGTTAAATCACTTTCGTAATTCAAAATATTTTTAATTATTCCAAAATTTAAAGTACTGAATTGATTATCGTTTTTTTTAATTTCTAATCTATGATTTGCAGCATCTTTTAAGTAATCAGATAAGTAATAATTATTTTCATTTACTTTATAACTAAGAAAATGAAATGTTGGAAAAAATAATATTGCTAAGTAGAATAATATGAATAAGATATTTAGACCTTCATTTTTATACTTTTTAGAAGTTTTTAGTAAATAAAAGAGATATAATAATGTAAATGAAAAAGGAACAATAATTAAGCTTTCCTTAAGTTCTAAAAAGAAGAGAAGTATTAATAAATTTAGTATTGATAGAACTAAAAGGTAAATGTTTACTTTATTCTTCATTTTTTTATCGAGCATTTAACGAAGTTAGCGTTTTTTTTTGGTACAAATAAGTTTTGATTTGCACTACATAAATTAGTTAAAAGCTAAACCCAAACATAAACGTATCGTTAACCAAACCGCTTCCTTGGTAAGCACGCACATAATCTACACGTAAAAAGCGCATTTTACCCCAACCTAAATTACTTAATCCAAGCGAGTATTCGGTGTATGGTTTATTGCCATTTGTGGCTGCTGCATTAAATCCTGCAACCAAATTAAAATTAAGCTTATTTAATAACGGAATTTTGTTTAAAATATAACCCTTAAAGTTATGTTCTGCATGTATTTCGGCGTAAGCCTTATTAGTACTTAACGCGTAATACGGTAAAATTTTAAAGGCATTTATATAATTGCCATCCAGAACTACATTAGTTTGATTACCATTAAAATGGTGGTAATCTACAAAAGCAATATTGTCTGCATTGTTAAAAACCCCTCCTTTTGCTAAATAGGTTAAATCCCCTTTGTTACCTAAATTTAAGCGTTGATATAGCATTCCTTTAAATTGATCAAAATTGTAGTTGGAGTTACTACTTCCAAACCCTTTTTCGTAACCTAAATATAGTGTTGGAATTTTACTATTTGGAAGGTTATATTTTCCAAAAGGATAGCTCATGTAATTTTGCCCAAAGTTAATGCGCGTGTTTACATTAAGTTTCATGATGTTGTGCGCGTCAAAAGAGGCTACACCGTTAGCTGTTGGATCTAATGGGTTGTTGCTAGTATAGTCTCTGTTGTCTTGAGGGTACCACGCCTGGTCCGAAGTGTTAAATAACGGTTTTCTGTCGTTATAACTTAAATCTGTAGATAGTTGTAAGCCATTAAGTAACTCTTGACTATAGTCTATTTGTGCAAAGCTACGATCGTAAATTTTTAAATAGTTTTTTTCTGCAGTAAGGGAATACGCGGTGTTTAGTAATTCTAAACTAGATAGGTTAGGATTAAATTGTTCTACTTTACTACCTCCCGATAACGCTATTCTTGCTCTGTTTTTTTTGTCAAATCTATAGCTGATGTTTCCGATAGCTCTTAAGCGATCATCTGACTCGCCATAATTTATGTTAGAAGACAGTCTTAAATACTCAGGACTATCGTCCTTAAAGTATTTGCTGTAGCTAGCAGATACTGTACCATTCCAACCTTGCACAGTATTGTAAGCTAATTTACTGATAGGGGAGGAGATATTAAAATAGGTTTTTTTATAAGAGTTGTTGTAACTGTAGCCTCCTAAAATATTACCGAATTTAAATTTGTTATTAACTGTGTCTACTGAGTCTAAATAGGGTTTAGACTCTCTAATTAACTGTATACTGTCTCTTCTAACATAGTCGTTAGCTTCTAGATTAGTTAACGGTACAGGTCTTTTTGTGTCCCAGTAAATGGAATCTTTTTTATTGGCATTATCTTCAAAAGATAAGACTTCTCTTGTAAAGTTTTTAGCCTCAAAATTGGGGTTAAACTCGTAGTTATTATAAGCAGCAGTAAAACGTCCATCACCATTAAAACCAAAAATACCGAACTTGAAATCGAATAATTGCGTGGTTTTTATCCATGATTTTTCAGTATCGTAATAGGTAAACGTTTGTTTAATTGTAAATAAATCTACAGCAGGTATTTGTGCTTGTTGCCCAGTTAATGTAACGTCTGTACCAAACAAACTCCATTGGTCTTCTACAATATATATAAAACCACCAAAAGCTTTGTCGTTTTTGCGTTTAGGCAGTAATTCAATTTTATTAATTAGGTTTCCTAAGTCATCATAAAATGTTCCGACCAACTTAAATTTATAATAATTAAATGCGAAGTCTGAAACAGGAGACACTATTTCGCTTCCTAGTTCAAAGGTGTTTTGGTAGAAGTTAAATTCGACATCAGTCGCATTATTAAAACTAAACCCATTACTATCCCCACTTACTTTTGAAGCTATAATAGTCTCTTTAATTGGTTTTGGTGCTTGGTATTCTAATTTAGATATGGTTTCCGATAAGTAAACAATCCCTGTTCTGGTGCTATCTAACGCTCCATCAAAATCGCCAACGTCTTGACCTAAAACTTTTTCGGGTACGTCTACCATTTTTAATAGACCTCTTGAGTAAAACTCTGCTCTAAACGCTTTTAATTTATTAAGATTGTCTTTACGTTTGGCTATGGTCTGCCTCATGATGGCGTTAGCAGGATTCTCTTCTGAGTTAATTACAACCTCGTCCAAGTTGATGTCTTCTTCTGATAATACAGCATCTAATACAAACGGAAATTTATCAATAGTGACCTTCTTTTTTAAGGTTTTGTAACCTAAATATTGAAATGTAACAGTATAGTCTCCTGTTTTAGAAACTTCTAATAAATAATTACCATCATTATTTGTGGTGGTACCCGTGTATGTGTCTTCGATAAAAATATTGACGACAGCTAGAGGCGTGTTATTGTCAGATGTTACAGTACCTGTAATTTGAGAAAATGCAAAAGTGCTAACTAAACTAAATAGCGTAAGTAGAGAGTATTTCATTTAAAGTTGGTTGTTTATTAGTATAGACGCTTTTTTATTAAAAAAGGTTGCCTGCCTTCAAACATATAACTTATTGAAATTGAATATTGTTATAGAAATTATAAAGTTTTTTTTAAATAGAAAACTAAAGCTGTTGCTGTGTACCGTTTTTGTTTTAGTTGAAACCAAACCATAAACAGGAAGCAGATTAAGAAAAAGAAGTGTTTAGTTAAACGATTTTTTAATACGATCTAGATCACGTTTGTTATCTCTATCCTTCATTGTTTCGCGCTTATCATACAGTTTTTTACCTTTTGCTAGCGCAATATCTAATTTGGCGAAACCTTTTTCGTTTAAAAATAATCGCAAAGGAATAATAGTTAAACCTGACGTATTAACTTCTTTAAGCATTTTTTTAAGCTCTTTTTTGTTTAAAAGTAACTTACGTTCTGCTTTTGGTCTGTGGTTGTAATAATTACCATAAGCATACTCTTGGATATTCATGTTAATCACAAATAGCTCACCACGCTCATTAAACTCGCAAAAAGATTCGGCGATAGAGGCTTGACTGTTTCTAATAGATTTAATTTCTGTTCCGGATAAAACGATTCCAGCAGTGTATTTATCTAAAATTTCATATTGAAATTTAGCCTTTTTATTAAGTATGTTTATCTTTTTTTGCATTGGTGCAAAGCTAATAAAATTGAAGTTAAAGTAATTATAATTGTTTAGTCATTTTATGCATCCCTTTAAAAGGGTCCATAATTAATTCAAAATCCAACGCATAGGAGTCTACAATTTTAAAGCCACATTTTTTATAAAAATTTAAAGCTTGTAATTGTGTGTCCATAGCTTCTAACCAGATAGAGGTGGATTGATTTGCTTTTGCGCGGTTTTCTGACAGTTGCATTAGTTGTTTTCCTAGACCTAATCCTTGATAATCGTGATCTAGATACAATCGGTGTAATTTGGTTGTTGCCTCTGGTATTTGATGTACCAATCTTAAAATACCAATGGTTTTAGTATTGTATTGGATAAAAAAGTAATCGGTGTTTTTAACGTCTAATTCTTTAGTGACGTGCTTAAGGTTGTATTGTGAGTTTATGTACCAATTGCAATCGTTGTTTTTCCAAAGCTGTCTGTAGGCTGGTGGATAAATACGTTGCATTAATTGCAGCAATACCTCATGCTTAGCAACGGTAACAGGACTTAAGTTTAGCATTATTTAAGGTCTATAACTTGATCTGTAATTTTTCCGTTAGTAATGGTTACTATAAACAGTTTGCTATTTATAGCGTCGTCAATATCTTCGTGTTTTTCTTGATTTATTATGGCGTTTACAAATCTTGGTGTTGTATTACTGTGTCCAACAATTAAAACGGATTGCCCTTTGGTTTGTTTTTTAAAATCGTCATAATCTATAGCGTTTGGATTGTATGCAATTACAGGTAATTTTTTGTTTTTTGACGTCGGAAAAGCAGTTCCTAAAGTGCGTTTGTAGTTAGTAGAGTAGATGGCGTCTATCTGTATTTTTTTAAAATAACGTTTCCATTTTCTTGCACGACGTTTTCCTTTTTTAATTAGTTGTGGATTATGGTTTGTGGCATCGCTTCTATCTTTTTCTGCATGTCTAATAAAATAATACGTTGTGGTTGACGTGTTATCATCTTGTTGTGCTTGTGCAGAAAAGGTAAAAAGGAATACTAAAAATAGAAGTAGTAGTTTTTTCATAAGTCAATATTAGGCTAATTCTAAAGCAATGTTTATCATGTCTTTAAAAGTGGTTTCTCGTTCTTTACTAGTCGTTTTTTCTCCTGTAACTAACGAGTCTGAAATAGTACATATCGTTAATGCATTTACATTGTGTTTGGCAGCTACGGTATATAAACCAGCAGTTTCCATCTCTACACAAAGTACACCAAATTTACTCCATTTTTTGTAGGACTCAAAATCATCCGTATAAAACTGGTCAGAGGTAAAAACATTACCTGCTTTAATGACTATGTTTTTGTTTTTTGCAGCGTCCACCGCTTTTTGAAACAATTCAAAACTAGCAGTAGGTGCATAATCGGCACCTCCAAATCTAAGCGTGTTTACTCCAGAATTTGAGGATGCTGCCATAGCTAAAACAACATCTCTAATCTTGATATGTTCTTGGTAAGAACCAGCACTACCAACACGAATCAGATTTTTTACACCAAATTGTGTAATTAATTCATGCGCATAAATAGAAATACTAGGCACGCCCATTCCTGTACCCATTACAGACACGCGTTTACCTTGATACATTCCTGTATAGCCAAGCATGCCTCTAACGTTATTAAAGCAAACAGGATTTTCAAAAAAGGTTTCGGCAATCCATTTAGCACGTAAAGGATCTCCTGGTAACAATATAGTTTCTGCAACATCGCCCTTTTGGGCTCCAATATGTATACTCATAATTATTTTTTAAGGTGAAATGCTTACGCTTGAGATTAGTAACTTTTATCTCCCGAAGCTTGGCCGGTTACAATTGCAATTCCGTTAGATGTACCAATACGGTCAACACCAAGATTAATATACTGTAAAGCGGTATCTGTATCTCTAATACCTCCGGAGGCTTTTATTTTTGTGTTACCGTTATTAATGACGTTTTTCATTAAAGTAATAGCTTTTATAGTTGCACCTCCAGTTCCAAAACCTGTCGACGTTTTTATAAATTCGGCTTTAGCCTGAATTGCTAATGCACTGGCTTTACTAATGTCTAGGTCATTTAAATAGCAAGTTTCTAAAATCACTTTTAAAGTGTTGTTAGGCATTACTTTCTTTACAGCGTCAATGTCTTTATAAACAGCATCAAAATCTTCGCTTTTTAAAAGACCTATATTTAAAACCATATCAATCTCATCCGCACCATCTTTTAGGGCTTGTTTAGTTTCTTCAACTTTAGCAATAGTACTCATGGCACCTAAAGGAAAACCAATAACGCTGCAGACTTTGACAGCACTATTTTTTAATTCGGCTTTAGCCAAACTAACATAACAACTATTTACACAAACGGAAAAAAAATCGTGCTCCTTGGCTTCTTGACACAATTTTATTATATCTGTTTTAGTAGCTGTAGCTTTTAATATGGTGTGATCTATGTACTTGCTTAATGGTTTCATCTAAATAAATTAAGATATAAAGTTAATGGTTTTTGATTAAAAGGCAGGGGTTACTTTTAGTAGAATTTTATATTGCAAAAACAACAAAAAAACTTACTTAAACAATGACAAAAGTCAGCTTTTAAGCTTTTAGTCTCCCGTAATTTTGTGGTATAAAACAAACAACAAATCAATTATATTATGAAAAAAATATTTTTAGCAGTCTTAGTAGTCGGTTTATTTGGATTAAACGCGCATGCGCAGGATACAGTGTCAAATGACACTGATTTTAATAAATGGCAGGCAAGATTTAGAGTGGCTGGTGTAATACCATCTCCTGGTGATGATCTAGATGGTGCAGATGTCGATATTTCTACGACCGTAGTGCCTGAGTTAGATTTTACATACTTTTTTACTAAGCATTGGGCAGCAGAACTAATTTTAGCAACCACTAAGCATGATGTTGAGGTAGGTGAAACAGATTTAGGGTATGTATGGTTATTACCACCAACGTTAAATTTGCAATACCATTTTTACGCAGGAGATTTTAAACCTTATGTTGGAGCAGGTGTAAACTACACTATTTTTTATGGAGAAGATTCAGGAGATGTTGTAGGTATGGACTACGATAATTCTGTTGGTTTTTCTTTCCAAGCAGGGATTGACTACAACTTAAACGATAAATGGTTTATCAATTTTGATATTAAACAATTATTATTAAGTACAGATGTAACGGTTAATACAGGAGATGTAATGTTACCTGTAGATGTTGATATTAACCCATTAATTATAGGTGTTGGTATTGGTGTTAAGTTATAATAATAGCTTAGGTTAAATTAAAAAGACTACAATTTGTAGTCTTTTTTTTGTTTCAGAATTAATATATCACTGGACTTATTTATATTTAAAGAAAAATTAGGATATAATGAGCAAAGCTAAACTAGATAGTAAACAAGAATACGATTTAATTTGTGTTGGAGGCGGAATTATGAGTGCAACATTGTCACTGATTTCTAAACTGCTAAAACCAGATTTAAAGGTGTTAATTGTGGAGCGTCTTAGTGAAGTGGCTCAAGAGAGTTCTGCTGCTTGGAATAATGCAGGTACGGGACATTCTGCGCTTTGCGAACTTAATTATTGCCCTGAAGAAGACGGTAAAGTAGTCATTGATAAAGCTATTAAAATTTGTCAACAGTTTGAAGAGTCTAAACAGTTTTGGAGCTATTTAGCGACGCTTGGCTTAATTGAAGATCCTGATAGTTTTATTGCTTCAGTGCCACACCATAGTTGGGTTTTAGGTAAAGAAAATGCAGATTATTTAGAGCATCGTTTTAATACCATGAAACATCATTTTATGTTTGATACTATCCAATTTACTAAGGACAAGAGTAAAATGAAAGAATGGTTTCCGTTAATTATGAATAACAGAGACGAGGATGAGGTAATGGCTGCTTCTAGAATTGATAGAGGTACAGAGGTTAATTATGGTACATTAACAAAAACATTATTCAATATTTTAGAAACCAAATTTGATACACCTGTATATTGTAATATGGAAGTTAAAGATATTGATCCAAGTCCAGATATTGATTGGACTGTAGAAATGGAAAATCTTGAAACTAGCCAAAAACATAATCTAGAATCTAAACATGTTTTTATTGGAGCAGGAGGTGGTAGCTTATTGTTATTGCAAAAAGTAGAAATTGATGAAAAAGAAGGTTATGGTGGTTTTCCAATAAGTGGGGAATGGTTGGTTTGTAAAAACGAAGCCATTATAAAACAACATAACGCTAAGGTATATAGTAAAGCAGGACTTGGCGATCCACCAATGTCTACACCACATTTAGATACTAGATATATAAACGGAAAACGCGAATTACTTTTTGGTCCATTTGCAGGTTTTAGTCCTAAGTTTTTAAAAGAAGGTTCTAATTTTGATTTGTTTAAATCGGTTAAATTTGACAATATCTCACCTTTATTAGGTGCTTTTTGGCATAATTTACCTCTAACTAAATATTTGATAGAACAGGTAACTTCCTCTCATGAGGACCGTATGAAGGAGTTACGCAAATTTGTTAAAGATGCTAATAGTGATGACTGGGAAATCTTAGTAGCTGGACAACGTGTTCAGATTATTAAAAAGGACGAATTTGAAGGTGGTGTTTTACAATTTGGTACGGAAGTAGTAAGTAGTAAAGATGGTAGTATTACTTGCTTACTTGGTGCTTCTCCGGGAGCATCTACAGCAACGTCTGTAATGTTACAGGTCTTAGAAAAAGCCTTTCCAGAACTATTAAACTCTGAAGAAGGTAAGACGGTAATGGATAAAATGATTCCTTTTTATAATACTGAGGTTACAGAAGACTTGTTTAAAGCACAATTAAAAAAGAGTGCAGTCGCTTTAAAATTGTAAGTAGAAAATAAAATAGAAATTTGATAGTTTTTAAAACATATAAAATTCAAATTGTACTTCTTTTTCTTTTAACATTTGGGTGCTCTAAAACTATATCAGAAAAAAGAGTTGCGATATTTGAGGATATACTTGGAGAGAGACAAGTAGAATCTCTTAATGCACTTGTGTTAGATTTTGAAAATAATTTAACTAAAATGTATCCTAATTTATCTGTTGATGTTGCTTATGGACAGTATTTGATTGATTTACTTTCTATTGAAATTGAGGACCCTAAAAAGTTTGAATTTCAGTCAAATAAAGCAAATAAAGAATTCCATGAAAGTGGTTTATGGGATGAAGTTTATCGCTACAGTAACTTATCAGAATCTAAGGATTCAACTAAAATATTAGAAGCTAATAACATTGGGAAGTACATGAAAGCACTTTATAAAATAAAAGGTGATGATAGTTTTATTACTAATTATTGGAATAGAAGAGAGGCTGCCGGTTTAATGCCTAATGAATTAGCTGTTCTTGGTCTTATAAATCTGAGATCAGATTATACTGATTATTTTCATAGACGTATTCTAGTTTTAGAATTTAGCTTTTAGTCGATCTAATTTATAAAATTTCAGACTTTTTCTCGTCTTCTTGTTTTATAATTTTAGATGTCCAAAGTATGGTATCGCTTAAATTTTCAAAATGATTAAAAGGTTTGTTGTGAAATTTGTTTTCGAACCTAGAAATTTCAAGCATTTTTTCGTCATTGGTTATAACTGCAAAGGCGACTAGATTTGGTATTTTGTTAGCTGCGTTATAAATTAATGGATTAACAGAATAAGAGGCGACACGGTTGGAAATAAAAGCAAAATTTTTATTCTTGAAATGTTTTTCTATTATTTCAACAAATAATTCTGTTTCATCATCACTGATAAAAGCACCTTCTTTGACTTGTTTAATAAGAAAGTCATCAAAAACATAAATTTCGGCATTACCTATATCGTAATAATGGAATATTCCCATGTTGTTTTATGGTTTTGGTTGATAGTTCAATGTTTTCAAGGTAGTAATAAAAAAGGGACTTTTAAAATTTAAAATTAAATTTTGGAATTAATAAAGGGCTTTATTTGTTTAAATTTAGTGTAGCTATTTGATATGCAATTAGCTATAGTAAGCTTTAGTTTTAGTGATTATTAATAGTCTTTATAAATACCCGTTTTATCTCTAAAAAGGCAGTGCATAGGCTTAATATAGCTTAAAAGTCTAGTTGTTAGCCATTAGAGTTAGGGAAGTAGTCGTTATAACTTGGCATTACCATAATTTGTTACTTAATCGTTAAAATATCTTACCTGCTTTATATATAATTCTCTATCCGCTCCATCTAGTTTAAATTCTATATCCAAACCAAACTCTAAGTACTTCTGTTTGGATTTATACACGTTATAGTAATAGTGTTTTTTGATTTTTTCTAATTGTTCGGAGAGTGTAATTATTTCGGCTTCAGTCATTACTAATTTACCATTGTTAAGGTTAGAGTGTGATATGATTTCGACAATACGTTTTTCGTTATATAATTTAGAAGACGATCCAGAATAGCAAATAATTTGGTCGCAGGTCACACCATCTTCAGGTTGAACAACACTAGCTTCTCCAACTTGGACATTAATAACGGTTCCTAGGTAGTTTTTTCGATATAAATTTTTGGTAATAGCAACACCATTGGCTTTCTCGTTAGGGAAGGAGCGATGCACTAAAATACCCATTGCAATGCTATTTTGGTCAATATTGAAGTAGTCTCGTTCTAAAAAGGCACGCTCATACCATAGGCTTGACCATACTTTTTTGATTGCTTTTTCAATAGATTTTTTCTTGCTACCAACAATACCTGTTTTAGAGTCGTATAATCCTGCTCCCGAAAACCCAACAATATCTTCTGCATTTGTCGAGCTTCTAAATCGTAAGCGTGTCTCGTCTCCTAAACTTTTAATTTTGGCTTCGACATTAGATATTAATTCAGGATCTAAAGGTGTCTTTTTTATTAGTTTCTGAATTGTTTTTAGTTGCTCTGTTAGTTTATTAGCATCTTGATTGATTTTGTAATCATAAATCATTTTCTTGACTAAGCTGTCTGCTCCAGACGTTTTTAGATGTGCTTCATAATAGTAAAACGGAATAGCAAATGCCGATTCCGGAATTTTAAAGGCTTCTTTTTTAGCTAAATCATATAACACACCAAAGTTAGCAGCTTTGCCACCAACGGTGTTTATTGAGTTTTGATTTAAATTGTCTGCATTAATTAAGGTTTTTATCGCTGTGTTTTTTTCTAGAAACAACGTCGATTTTTTCTGTTTTTTAGTTTTTCTTTCAAACAATTCTTTAGAGATTGGTTTGATGTAAAAGGTGTCTAAAGCCACTTCAAAAGAAACATATTGATTGTTGAAGCTTTTTAAAATATCAGATTGCATGGCTTTAGTATAAGCTGCAATTGGAATTTGTCTGTTTTTTCCTAATACCGAAATGTGACTTAATGGCGTTTGTAAAATAGTGGTTATAACGCCAGCAGTAATAGGTAATTCTAGGATAGGTTGATTAATAACAATTATATCATGTTTAGAAATATTGTTTTGTTTTAACGAATCAACAGCAACAAATTTTAAGCATCCATAACTTTTTTGAGTACTTACCGCTTGATACGTTTGGTCGCCATATAAATTGGAAGCAGATATTGTGGGAATGTCTAAAACAGCTTCTAGTTGTTCTAATCTTGCAGTATTTAGAAAGAAATTAAAGGTTTTGAAATACGTTGCTTTTTTGATGGCTTCGTAAAATGTTTTAATGTCTGCAATTTGCATATCATCAATAGGAGAAAGCTCAAGGTTGTAGGTGTTGTTAGCTAAATAATGATTTATGTTTCCCAATAAAAAGCGTTTGTTTTTATGCTGCGCTTTGTAGTTAGAATTATTAAATTCTCTTAAAGTTTCTGGGATCTCTAAATACCCTTTACAAAAATGGTAGTGGTATTTGTAGTTTTTACTGTTGATAAAATAGAGTTGTTGTTGTTTAATATCAAAAACGACTTTTAAAGCATCAATATTCCCATATTTATTAGTGTTTGGTGATGTTTTTAAGGCATTAAAATCGGTTTTCGAAGTTAATACACGTTTAAACTTAGTCTGAGATAAAACAAATGTTGAGGTTAATATAAAAAGAACGACGAGATGATTTTTTAGTTGGGATGTGATCAAGCTAAGTGGTTTTTTATTAGAGTAATACAATATAGAACAAAAAAAAGCAACACGCCACTTTTGTAAAGTATTGTGTTGCTTTTCAACTAACCAACCATAATTAAAACGTGCTCTTTTACGCTTTATTTTACGTTAACAGAACTTTGTGATTACAGTTCTTCTGTTACTAAATCGCCTTGATTTCTAAAGACTAATTCGCCGTCAAAAGCATCTAGTAAAATAATACTGTCGGTAGTGACTTTTCCTGATAAGATTTCTTTACTTAATTGGTTAAGTACGTCTTTCTGAATGACACGTTTTACAGGTCTTGCTCCATATTCTGGATTATAACCTTTGTCTGCTAAGTAGGTAATAGCTTCTGGTGTTGCATCAAAAGTAATACCTTGTTTTGCAATCATTTTAGAAATACCTTTTAGCTGTAATCCTACAATTTCTGTAATATTATCTTGCGTTAAAGGTGTAAACATAATAATGTCATCAATCCTATTTATAAACTCAGGTCTTACCGTTTGTTTTAATAAGGCTAAAACATCCACTTTTGCACCTTCAATAGCTGTTTCTACATCTTTTACAGCATCAAAACGCTCTTGTATTATTTGACTTCCCATATTGGATGTCATGATGATGATGGTGTTTTTAAAATCTGCAATACGCCCTTTGTTATCTGTTAGATGCCCTTCGTCTAACACTTGTAATAAGATGTTAAACGTGTCTGGATGTGCTTTTTCAATTTCGTCTAAAAGTACTACAGAATAAGGTTTGCGTCTAACAGCTTCGGTTAATTGTCCACCTTCATCGTAACCAACATATCCTGGAGGTGCACCAACTAATCTGCTTACCGCATGACGCTCTTGGTACTCACTCATGTCTATTCTGGTCATCGCGCTTTCATCATCAAACAGATATTCTGCTAACGCTTTGGCTAATTCCGTTTTACCAACACCAGTTGTTCCTAAAAAAAGGAAGGTTCCGATTGGTTTTTCTGGATTTTGTAATCCTGCACGACTACGTCTTACAGCATCACTAACCGCTACAATAGCTTCCTCTTGACCAACCACACGCTTGTGTAATTCTGCTTCAAGGTTTAAAAGCTTTTCGCGATCGCCTTGTAACATTTTAGTAACAGGAATGCCTGTCCATTTAGCAACGACTTCAGCAATATCCTCATAAGTAACTTCTTCTTTTATTAAAGAATTTTCAGATTGGTTATCAGCTAAATCTTTCTGTAATTTTTCTAATGCTTCTTGTGCTTCTTTAATCTTACCATAACGTAACTCGGCAACCTTACCGTAATCTCCATCGCGTTCTGCTTTTTCAGCTTCAAGCTTAAAGTTTTCGATGTCTTGCTTTCTGTTTTGTATGTTGTCTACAACTTCTTTTTCGCTAATCCATTTAGCATTCATTTCGTTGCGTTCTTCTTTTAAGTTAGCTAAATCAGCACGTAATGTTTTTAATTTACTTTCGTCCTTTTCTCGCTTAATAGCTTCTATTTCAATCTCTAACTGCATCACTTTTCTATCCAGAACATCTAACTCTTCTGGTTTAGAATTGATTTCCATACGCATTTTAGCAGCAGCTTCATCCATTAAGTCAATTGCTTTATCCGGAAGAAATCTGTTGGTAATATAGCGTTGAGATAACTCTACAGCACCAATAATAGCATCATCTTTTATGCGTACTTTATGGTGTGCTTCGTACTTTTCTTTAATTCCTCTTAAAATTGAAATCGCACTTTCTGTATCAGGCTCATTAACCATTACTTTTTGGAAACGACGCTCTAAAGCTTTGTCTTTTTCAAAATACTTTTGGTACTCGTCTAAAGTTGTTGCTCCAATAGCACGCAATTCTCCACGCGCTAAAGCAGGTTTTAAAATGTTTGCAGCATCCATTGCGCCTTGTCCGCCACCTGCACCAACAAGCGTATGGATTTCGTCAATAAATAGTACTATATCTCCTTCGCTATCTGTTACTTCTTTGATAACCGCTTTTAGGCGCTCTTCAAATTCTCCTTTAAATTTAGCACCTGCAATTAGGGCCCCCATGTCTAGCGCAAAAATTTGCTTGTCGACTAAGTTTTCTGGGACGTCACCATCTACAATTCTGTGCGCTAAACCTTCTGCAATAGCTGTTTTACCGGTTCCAGGTTCTCCAACTAAGATTGGGTTGTTTTTAGTACGACGAGATAAAATTTGAAGGATTCTTCTAATTTCTTCATCACGACCAATAACAGGATCTAGTTTTCCGTCTCTGGCTAATTTGTTTAAATTTTTAGCGTATTTATTAAGGGAGTTGTAGGTCTCCTCTTGGCTTTGTGAGGTTACGCGATCTCCTTTTCTTAATTCGTCTATTGCTGCTTTTAAACCTTTTTCTGTTACGCCTTGGTCTTTTAGCATTTGTGCTATTTTGCTCTTTGATTTAAAGACCGCTAAAATAAAGTGCTCTATAGATACGTAATCGTCATTCATTGCTTTTGCAATAATAGACGCTTCGTTTAATGTTTTACTGGCTTCACGAGAGAGTATTAAATCTGCTCCTGTAACTTTAGGAAAACTTTCTAGTTGCTTATCTAATGCTAATTCTAATACATTAAGATTGACATTCAGTTTTTTTAAGATGAATGGTAGTACGTTTTCATCAACCTCAAAAATGGCTTTAAAAAAGTGTTCATTTTCTATTTGTTGATGGCCATAACTTTGCGCAATCTGCTGAGCGCGTTGTATGGCTTCTTGCGATTTGATTGTATAATTATCTGGGTTCATATAGTATATTTATTTGTAGTTCCGCCTAAGCGAAAACTTATGTTTATAATTGTTTACAAGAGCAGTATTTCAATTACCTTACCAATTGCAATTGCAAGACAAAATGTCGCTTAACGACTGTTTTAGACTGACTTTTAGTCAGTTGCGCTTTGTTTTTAATTTCTATGTAAGTTAATTAAAACGTTTCGACATATTCAATGATATGTATCATAAAAATGATATTTTTGTTTAACTTATAGCAGTTATTTTGCTAAAAAGAAATTATTATGTTTGGAAAATTATTTGGGGGTTCTAAAGAGCCAAAAGAAAAGAAAATACTTCCTTGGAAAAATTTAACGACGGTTAGTCAGTTAGATGAAATTGCTAAATTATCTTTAGGAAAAACACAGGTTATATTTAAGCACTCTACAAGATGTGGCATTAGCAGCATGGTTATGAATCAGTTTGTTGCCGCTTTTGAATTGGATATTAATTTAGATTTATATTATTTAGATTTATTAAGTTATCGAGACGTCTCAAATGAAGCTGGTTTTAAGTTTCAGGTAATGCACCAATCGCCACAGTTATTGGTGATAAAAAATGGAGTAGTGGTTGCACATGCAAGTCATGGCGCTATAAATGAAATTGATTTATTTAAATTTGTTTAAATTATGAAACACGTATTACTATTTATAATTGTATTAACCGCTTTTAGTTGCGATACTAAACCTGAAGAGGTCTACGTGGCATCCAATAATTGGAAAGCTATGCAATGGAATAAACCATTAACGGACTCGTTATTAGTTTCGGGATCAACTTATTTGTCTGTTTATTCTCAAATTTATAGTGTTACGGAACACAAAACACATAATTTAACTGCTACGGTAAGCTTAAGAAATATTAATAAAAAGGATACTATTTTTATAAAAGAAGCCGATTTTTACAATACTAGTGGTGATTTAATTAAAGCCTATTTTACAGAGACTATTTATGTCAAGCCAATGCAGACTATAGAAATTGTAATAAACGAAAGGGATATTGAAGGTGGTACAGGTGCTAATTTTGTATTTGATTGGATTGCCTCTAAAGATGTTAAACCGCCTTATTTTGAAGCCGTACAGATATCTACATCAGGACAACAAGGCTTATCTTTTACTACTACAGGTGTTGAAATAGAGTAATGTTTATGAAAGAAATTTTAACGACTTTTTTGTTTTTAGTTGCAGTTATTGATCCTTTGGGGTCTATACCTGTGTATTTGGAAGCTACCAAAAATTTTGATAAAAAATATAAAAAACGAATTGCTATTAGAGCCAGTTTTGTTGCTTTTTTAGTGCTATTATTTTTTATAGTTATAGGGCAGTTAATTTTAGAAGGAATGAATGTTACGTTAGATGCGTTTCAGATTTCTGGAGGCGTGATATTGTTTTTGTTTGCATTAACTATGATTTTTGGAGAGGGTAAGCCCGAAACAGAAAAACATGGTATTAAAGATTATAAACACGTTACTATTTTTCCTGTAGCTATTCCGTCTATAGCATCACCAGGCGCTATTATGGCGGTTGTATTGTTAACAGATAATCATATTTACAACATACAGCAACAGTTGTTAACCACAGTATTAGTTCTTGTAGTAATTGGGTTAACAAGCTTGTTATTACTGGCAGCTAATAAGGTTCAAGAACGGATTGGGGAATATGGTATTACCGTAATTAGTAAAATTATGGGATTAATTTTAGCTTCCTATGCTGTACAAAGTATTTTAAGCGGATTAAAAGACTTTTTTGCTTAACACACAAAAAAACTCCCAAAGTAATTTGGGAGTTTTTTTATGATAGGTCCTTGGTATAATTACTATAACTCTATAATCTTATAAATCAAATCACCATCCAGGCTAATTCCTTGGATAATTAGTTTCACATGTTCATCTATTGGTTTTTTTATCTTAAGAATGTTAGTAGTATTTGGATTTAATGTGAAGTCTGGAACCCAGTCAATAGTACTATATTCTTTTTCGGTTTGTTTTATGGGATAGAATAAGTTACTGTCATTTAGTGTTGTTGCGTTAAAATTAAATCCAGTATTTGTTTTGTGCTGTTTCACGTCAGAGTTTCTAATTTTTAACTTAGAATAATCTTTTCTGCTAATTAAATTGACATTTCCACTAAAAGTACCTTGGTATCCAAGTTCAGAAATCTTTACAGTTATTAATTCGAAACTATTTACACTTTGATTGGCTAGAGAGAAACCTCTTGATTGGCTGATAGGGCTACCATCTAAGGTTATTTTGGCAAGTTCTGATTTTCTTTGAAGATAGATATATGTTTCTCCATTAATATATACAATATCTAATCCAGGGAGTTTTCTTAGGTAGCTTTCTAAACTCTCATGGTTTTTGTTAATATCAATTAAATAGTAGTTTGAAAATCCTTTGTTTAATGCTAGTATAGGGTTTTTCTTTAGTATTTTTTTTATTTTTTCTTCTTTTATTTTTTCTATATTATCAAGAACAACTTCGTCTAAAATTTCAATATTTTTTTGCTGCGGTAATTCAGTGTTTTTATAGACCATATTTTCCTGTAACACCTTTTTTTTAGATGCATTTATTTTTTTAGGTTTAATAATGGTACTATCTGCATTATAATTTATAAATGTGTTATACACATAAAAATCGGCTTTAATTATTTTATTCTCTTTATCTATTAATGTAAGCGAATATTCAGAAGGATGTGTAAAGTAAACATTTTTAAATTCGAAAGTTTTATCACTATTTAAGGCACGTGATAATAGTATATTGTTTTTGGGAGAGACCAATATAACTTTATAATCTTTTGGTTTTTTTATATCACTATTTAGTGTTCCTTTAATTATTAATCCTTTTTCATTTTCAAATAGTAATGGCTTGTTTTTTATTTTATTATATGTAAAACTGCTGGTTTGATTGTCTTTTAAAGCAGTATATTCTTTGTTAATCGTGTTTTGTATTTTTGATTTGTAATCAATAACTTTACTATCTTCATGTAACACACTTATACTAATGTTAGTCGCTTTGTTGATGTTAACAAGGCTTAAATCTAAGGAAATGGAATCTTTGTCTTGATTGATAATAGAAGTTAGTATATCGCCTTGTTTTGTGTCTTTATTATAAAATGATCGTTCTGTTATTAATTTATTTTGGCTATCAAAGACGGATACAGTATTAAGTCCATTAAATAAATCTGTTTTCAAAAAGTTTAAATTATAGGTTAATATGCTTTCAGATAGATTAAATGGTGCTGTAGCGTTTACAATTCCTTTTTGATGCAGTACTGCATAAGTAAATTTATTGTCCGTATTTGCCAATGTTTTGGCATTGGTTTTTAATTTGAAATTAACAGTATTGTCTTGTTTAGTATTTGTTTTAGTAAGTATAAAACCTATAGGATTGGCAGAAGGGAGTTCTATTTTTTGTGTTTTTCCATCAATATTAAAAACAGCAATAAAATTGGAATTGTAATTAAAAGTTGATTTTACAGATGTACTATTTCTATTTTCAATTTTAGCAACTTCTTGTCCCGTAGTAATATCTATTATTTTTCCTATTATTTGTGGTTGTTCATCACTTTTAATATTAAAAAATATAGTGTTTTCGACATCTTCTAGAAGGGATCCGCTTTCGGGAAAAAAGGTAATACTATCTTCGTTTATGTCTTCACTTTGGTTTTGATGATCTTCTATTTCTTCATTTTCCAAAATAGTGGTCTCGATTTTCGAGTCTTTTAGATTGTGAATTTGAATTGTGAAATTTGAGCCTTCTTTGAAGTTTTTATTCCATTGTGTGTCTAGCTGTATGGTATATTCACCAGACTCAAGGTCCTTTGGTAAAGCAATAGATCCTGACGACACGCCATTTTCTGTATAAAACAACTTGCTAAGGATTAATTGGTTGTTAAAATCATAAATATTGACATGAAGATTTTTTGTGTCTAAGTTTGGTTTATTGTTTGCTTCGTTGACCACATAGGCTTTAAAAAAGACACGTTCTTCAGTAAAGTATAAGCTTTTGTTAGTGTGTAAATAAAAATTTTCAATATTGTAATTATGAAAAAAAGGGTTGTTTTCGATAGTGTTTAATGGACTTTCTTTTGTGGTACTTTGACTGTATAAAGCATTAGAAATAATAAAAAGAATAACAACGAAGGGATATTTCATGTTTGGTTTGGCTTTGGTTGAAAATATTTTATCAATCTTTATGCCAAAATGCAATGGTAATTTGTTTTTTTTTATCATGATTACCATTTTAAACACTATTGTATTGGGTTTTTGTTGTGTTATTCTAATGGTGCTTTTAACTCAATAACTTTATAAATTAACTCCCCATCTAGGCTAACACCGTTAATTATTAGTTGTACATGTTCTCCTATGGGTTTTTTTATTTTAATTGTATTTGGAGCACTTGGATCTAATGTAAAATCAGGGATCCAATCTATTGTACTAAAGGCATATTCAGATGATTTGCTAGGGTAAAACAAATTACTATCACTTAGTGTTTCTTGGTTTAGATTATAACCGTTTGTTGTTTTGTAGTTTTTTGATACGTAACTATTACTAGTGATTGATTTTCCTTTTCTAGTCACTAAATTTATTACCCCATTTTGATGCACTATCCCGTTTCCAAGTCCTGATAGATTAACTGATATTAATTCAAAATCTGTTACTGGTCTATGTGGGTTTTGTAATCCTCCCGCTTTTTGAGTTATAAAATTACCATCTATGACAATTGAAATATAATTTTGCTGTTTAAAATTACCTCCTGGTCTTGCGTTTAGTACTCTTATAAGGGAAGTGTCATTTACTACACGTATGCCTGTAATTGTTCTTAGGTATTGTTCTAATGTTTGAAAATCTTTATCGGGATCTATCAAATAGTCACGAGATAGGCCTGCATTTATAGCTAAATATAGATTTTCTTTTTTTATTTGCTTTATTCTTTTTTCATTCCTTTTCTGAACATCTTCTAAAACAACTTCATCCAATTGTTCTACATTTTTAGATATAAATTTGGGTACTTCTAATTCTGATTGTGTGTATATTTTTTTTGTGATTTTTGGTTTGATAAAATCACTTCTAAAGCTAATTGGGTTTTGCAATGTGTTAAAAGCTACGTAATCTGTATTTATATTATAAATATAGAAACGAGATTCTCGAGATTTGCCATTTTTGTTAAGCAATAACAAAGTAAACTCAGAAGGATGTGTTAAATATAATTTCTCAAATTTAAATTTTTTGTCAGCTTTTAAGTCTGTAGTTGTAAAAATCTCATTGGTGCTAGAAGTAAGGGCTACTTGATAGCTTGTAGGTTCTTTTACAGGTGCATTTAAACTTCCAATTAACTTAATACCATATTCTTTGCTAAATGGTAGCTGTTTATCTTTTGATTTATAAACAAAACTATTTTCTAGAGTTTGTTGTTGAAAATACAGATCTGTGCTTTCTGATGTATTAAAATTTGTGTCTTGGTAAAGTAAGGTGTTAGTTATAGAAGTATTATAATTAATAACCTCGCTATCTTCATGCAAGACACTAATACTAATGTTAGTGGCTTTATTTATATTAATAAGGTTTAAATCTAATGTGGTGGAATCCTGACTTTGCGAAATTACTTTGGCTAAAATATCAACTTTCTTTTTGTCTTTGTAAAAAAAAGAACGCTCTATTAGTAGTTTATTTTGATTATCAAATACTGAGATTGTATTTAATCCAGGAAATAAATCAGATTTTAAAATGTTAAAATTATAGTTTAATATATTTTCAGTTAGATTAAAAGATGCTTTAGTTTTTAAAACCCCTTTTTTATGATGTACTGCATATATAAATTTTTGTTTTTTAATAGTTTCACGATTGGTGCTTAATTGAAAGTTTATAACGTCATCTTTTTCTGATTTAGTTTTATAAAGTGTAAAACCAGTTTTATTTGCTTTAGGTATCGTAATTTTTTCTTTTTTACCGTCAACGTTAATTATAGCGGTAAATTCTGAATCGTAAAAAAATGTGCTTTTAGCATAATTACTATTAATAGGAAATATTTTAGCCACTCGTCGACCTGTTTTTGTTTCTACTATACGACCAATAGGGGCTTTAACATTATCGTTTTTGACTTTAAAATAAATAACATTTTCGTTATTTTCTATTAATGATCCACTTTCAGGATAAAATGTAATAGGCTCTTCAGTCGTTTCAATATCTGTGGTTACTGTAGTGCTAAAATCAGTTTGATCTATATTTTTTACTAATATTAAAAAATTGGATCCTGATTTAAAATTTCTGTTCCATTGCGTATCTAGTTGTATTGTATATTGTCCCGACTTTAGATGTGCTGGTAATTTAATGGAGCCATTAGTCTTACCTTCTTCAACATGAAACAATTGGCTAGAGACTAATTTGTTTTCATTATTGTACAGATTAACATGAAGGTTTTTTGTGTCCATATTAGGTGTGTTGTCAACTTCGTTAACGACATAAGCTTTAAAAAAGATATTTTCTCCAGTAAAATAAACATCTTTATTAGTGTGTAGATAAAAATTTTCTACGTTATAATTATGAAAAAAACCACTATTAGTAATTTTTTCTACTAGATTACTATTATTTACTTGACAAAAAGAGAATGTGCTAATTAACAATGTAATAAGTAGGATGGTGTAACGCATATTTGGATAATATTAGAGTTAAATTTAGTCTAATAAATTGATTACACAAAAAAACTCCCAAATTACTTTGGGAGTTTTTTTATGATATTTAATTAAGGTTTAGCCTCTAAAACTATAGCTGTTTATTATATCTTTTAGTTTATATTTTAAATCCTCTCCTGTATCATAAACCATTTGTTCGTTATTAGGAAAAGGAATCTGTCTGTTTCTTAGTAACTGTAAATCGCCATTATTTAGAGCCCTTTGATCACCACGTACAGTTCCAAAGGTGTTTTCAAAAACAAATTCACTGTCAATATTAAAATTATCTAATATTTGATTTTGCTTTAAATCTGTATAAACAACTCTAGCAATAACTTGAGTTGATTTTAACTGATTTACTTCAAAAAACCTAGCTTTAATATTAACAATCTTATCTTGAATAATATCATTTCCTAAACTATCTTTTGCTACATTTCCATTAGTATCTAAAACATATTCCCAACCATCTACAATATCCTTCTGACGTAATAATTGTCTTTCGGTAATATGTTCTGGAGATATATTAATACGTTGTAGTTGCAATTGCATCGCATAATCGTAGTCTATATGTGTATCAGAACTTGCGTGATATGCAGTCCAGAACTGATTCAATCCATAAGTGTCAAAATTTAATAAATCAGACTCCAAACGTTGTGGTATAATTTGACGGGTTTGATTTTCAATAGTTACCAATACAAAATCAGTTCCTTTAAAATGGGCATCATCCATTAAAGACCTAACGTCTCTATAATTTGGATTAATAGCTTCTATTGTATTTAATAAGCTATAAGCTTCACGGTAGTCGTATTTGCTACTACTAGATTGTAGTAAGGTTGTAGCTTGGTCATATTTATATTCTGATACTTTAGCTCTGTAGTCTACAATTTGACTACTATAATCATTAAAATCTAACGTTATTGTTTTTCCTCCAATTTGTAATGGTAACACGCGTTTAATAGCGGTTTGACGAGACTCTAAATCTAAATACGTGTTGTAAATAGTTTCAAAAAGCTCAGGATTACCATCCTTAGTTAAATGATTTAAATTAGTGTGATCATCTGCAACAACTTTATAATACGCATCCTGAAGCATTAAAATATAGCTTTGTTTGCGTTTTTTGTCCTTGTTGTTTTCTAACTTTTTTAAAGCATTACTAATAGCTAAATCGTAATTACCAGAGTGTAATTGCTTTTCGATTTGCTTTCTTCCAACACAAGATGTTAGTACTAGAAGAAGTACTGTAATAAGAGTAAAATTTTTCATCTTTTGGGATTTTATTGGTTTCTATTTTAAGTAGTATTCAATAGCTGTGCCAAACCCCAAAAAGAAACCCTTAAATTTAATAATTTAAGGGTTAATTGTTTGATATGTAGTGTTTTGTTATTTTTGTTTTTTAGGTTGGAAAACGGGAAGTAATTTTGTAGATACTTCACCAAAACCAATTCTAGTACCATCTTTTTCGCAGTAACCTCTCATAATAACAGTATCGTTATCATTAATAAATTTACGCTCTGTACCATCATTAAGTTTAACAGGTTTTTCACCTCTCCAAGATAACTCTAACATAGATCCGTAACTATCTGGTGTTGGACCAGAGATAGTTCCACTTCCCATCATGTCTCCAGAGTTTATTGGGCAACCATTTACGGTGTGATGCGCTAATTGTTGCGACATACTCCAGTACATGTGCTTAAAGTTAGATTTACTAACTACGGTTTCTTTAGCTTTTTCTGGTTGTATAGCAACTTCTAAATTAATATCGTAACTCTTTTTGCCAGACTGTTGTAAGTAAGGTAATTGTTTTTTTAATGGCTTAGGACTACTTGTTTTAAAGGGTTGTAAAGCATCTAAAGTAACAATCCAAGGCGAAATTGAAGACGCAAAGTTTTTAGCTAAAAACGGTCCTAGTGGCACATACTCCCACTTTTGGATATCTCTAGCAGACCAGTCATTAAATAACACTAATCCAAAGATGTATTCTTCAGCTTCATCCACAGGAATAGGTTCTCCTAAATCATTAGCATCAGTAGTAATAAAACCCATTTCTAATTCAAAATCAATTAGTTTACTAGGTCCAAAAACAGGTTCTGTTGCTCCTGCAGGTAACGTTTGACCTTGTGGTCTGTGTACAGGTATTCCTGATGGGATTATTGAGCTGCTTCTACCATGATATCCAACAGGTATATGTAACCAATTTGGTAATAAAGCATTGTCAGGATCTCTAAACATAGTCCCTACATTAGTAGCGTGTTCTATGCTTGAGTAAAAATCTGTATAATCACCAATTTGCACGGGTAATTGCATTTCTATTTCGTCTAATCTAAATAAAACAATCTCTTTATGCTTTAAATTATTAGTTAATGCATCATTTTCAGCATCAAAAATTTCGGCAATTCTATTTCTTACTAAACGCCATGTTTTGCGTCCATCCGCAATAAAATCGTTTAGTGTGTCTTGTAAAAATATGTCTTCTGTTAAAGGGATACCTTCAAAATATCCTAATTGGTGTAACGCACCTAGGTCAATTGCTGTATCACCAATACGTGTTCCGATAGTAATAATGTCATCTCTTGTTAAGAAAACACCAAACGGAATATTTTGAATTGGGAAGTCAGAATTTTTATCGACGTGTAACCATGATTTTCTGTCTGGATTATTAGCTGATAATGGCATATATATAATTGTTGATTTGTTGTTTATAAATTCTAAGTAAATATATGTTTTTTCAATTATTTACAATGGTTATTTCTTATTTTTGATAAATATTTAACTCTAAAACATTTTTCGCTTAAGCGGAAATAACAAAAAGACATAACTATGCAACGCGACGAACAGATTTTTGAATTGATTCAAGCCGAAAAAGAACGCCAACTAAATGGTATAGAACTAATTGCCTCAGAAAACTTTGTCAGTGACCAAGTTATGGAAGCAGCAGGATCTGTACTAACCAATAAATACGCAGAAGGGTATCCTGGGAAGCGTTATTATGGTGGATGTGAGATTGTTGACGAGGTAGAGCAGATAGCAATTGATAGAGCAAAAGCTTTATTTGGTGCAGAATATGCTAACGTGCAACCACACTCAGGAAGTCAAGCAAATACAGCTGTTTATCATGCAGTATTACAACCAGGAGATAAAATTTTAGGATTCGATTTATCTCATGGTGGGCATTTAACACATGGTTCTCCAGTAAATTTTTCTGGAAAATTATACAATCCCGTGTTTTATGGTGTAGAAGAAGCTACAGGTGTTTTAAACTATGATAAGATTCAAGAAATTGCAACTAAAGAACAGCCTAAATTAATTATTGCAGGTGCCTCTGCATATTCTAGAGACATAGATTTTAAACGTTTTAGAGTAATAGCAGATAGTGTTGGTGCTTTGCTATTGGCAGATATATCACATCCTGCAGGTTTAATTGCAAAAGGTATTTTAAACGATCCATTACCACATTGTCACATTGTAACTACTACGACGCACAAAACATTACGTGGACCAAGAGGAGGGATGATATTAATGGGTAAAGATTTTGATAACCCATTTGGATTAAAACTTAAAAACGGAAACTTAAAAAAGATGTCTTCACTTTTAGATTCTGGAGTCTTTCCAGGAAACCAAGGTGGACCATTAGAGCATATTATTGCTGCTAAAGCAATTGCTTTTGGAGAAGCGCTAACAGAGCCGTTTATGCATTATATGTTACAGGTTAAGAAAAATGCATCTGCTATGGCAGAGGCTTTTGTAAAACGTGGATACAAAATTATTTCTGGAGGTACAGATAACCACATGATGTTAATTGACTTACGTAACAAAAACATTACAGGTAAAGATGCTGAAAAAGCATTAGTAAAAGCAGACATTACAGTAAACAAAAACATGGTGCCATTTGACGATAAATCTCCATTTGTAACATCAGGAATTAGAGTTGGTACTGCTGCAATTACAACCAGAGGTTTAAAAGAAAACGAAATGGAAGCTATCGTAGATCTAATTGATCAAGTAATCATGAATCATGAAAACGAAGATTTATTAGACGAAATCGCAATTAAAGTTAATGCAATGATGAGTGAGTTACCATTGTTTGTAGCTTAGTCTATTATAAAATAATTTTTCGCTTTCGCGGAAAAAAAGCCAGCTGAAAAGCTGGCTTTTTTTATGTAAAATTAGATGTTAATCAAACTATTATAAATAGTCGTCAGAATCATAAGTTGAAATGTTAGTCGATTTGTAAAATGGACAAAAAGCTGTAACACTAGCAAATAAAAACATGGCTGAAATTAGTATAATAATAAAAGCTATGGGACCATCAAATTCTCCTACATATAATATCGCTACAAGCAATAAAACCACAATAAAACGGACTAGTCTATCAAAATTGCTCATATTTCTTTTTATTTTTATCATGACTAAATAATTGAGGGTTGTTATTTAATTCAAAACTAAAAGAAAAAGCTAGTGCTATTTTATTCTTTCGTTCAATCTAAAAGATGATATGTTGAAATGCACCTAAGTCCGGACTAGTGGTTCTGCTAACGCCTAAAATATCATTTGGGACTTGACTAGAAAAAGTAGTATTACCTTGACCATTAGCAGCTGAGTCTTCACCAATTTTTAAATTGTTTTCCAAAGGATTTTCAAAATCAGGAGCTTCGTTAAAAATCATGTTTTCGTAATGTGTTGCATTATCAAAATCATAATTAGGGCTAGAAAAGAAATTGCTTGAATCTTGAAAACGTAATAAGCAATTGGTAAATTTAAAATTAAAAACTACTGCAGCATCTTCAATTTGGTCAATTAATAACTCAGGGTTATCATTACCATATATTATACAATTACTAAAATTAGCTTCGGTTAAATCTGCAACAAACGCAGTGTTTTCAGCATCAGCTACAAAGTTGTTAATTAGCAGCGCCGGGAATTGTCTAAAACTACTGTTCCAATAATTTGCAATAGTAGAGTGGGTGACGTTGTATTTTCCACCAAAAGTAGCTCCAAAACTAGCTTGTCCAGCATTATTTAAGACGATGTTATCTGCTTTAATCGACGTGTTACGACCTAGAATACCAAACGTACTGATATTATATATTTGCGAATTTGTTATGGTTAATTTATCAGTTACCGCATCTGCATTACCATCGGATAATACACCAACTGTGGCATTTTTAATAGTCGCATGATTAATAGTATTATTTTGACTGCCTTCAAATAACCAAATGGTTCCCCATTGTCCAGGGACATCACTAAATAATGGTTCTAATCGATCACCTTCAAAAACAACTTCGTTTTCTAGTAATTCAGGATCAGTACTTAAAGCACCATTTACGTTTAAAGTAGCACCTTCTGAGACCAATAAACCTGAGTTAGCATGAAAATGAATTCGTGCTCCCGCATCTATAGTTAGTGTTTCTCCTGCAGGTACCGCAGCATAACCGTAAATGACATAAGGTTTTTCGTTAGTAAAGTTTAATTCTTCAGGTAGTAACTCGCGACCTTGTATTTCTGTAGCGGTTGGTGTACCGTCAATAGTTAAGGTTAAGGTTTCAATAATACCTGTTGTGTTATTTTTATCAGGATAAATAAAGTTAGCATCTTTAACTAAGGTTACTAAATCTACATCCTGTAGATTGTCTCCAGAATCAAATATTATTTTATCTGTATAAACAAACTCGTTATTAGTAAGTGGTGTTGTATCTGTGTTGTAAGTTGTTTCAATAAAAATAAACAGACTGTCTTTAGCTAATAGTTGTACGTCTGTAAAGCTTTTACCTGCTTGACCATCTACATTTAGTCGGTACCCAGAGTTTTCTCCGTTTTGTAATTGTACAGTAGGTATTGAGATGTCATCATTACTAGTATTGTAGACCTTTAGATTATAAGTGCTTGAACCTATATTTGCAAAAATAGTATCTAAATAAATCGTGTCTTTAGAGAATTCTAAACCTCCAGAACTAGCCTGGAATTCAAAATCCTTTCGGCAAGAACTTACCATTAAGATAAACCCAATACAGCAGATAAAATATAGCGTACGCTTCATAAAATGTAATTGTAACTTTGATTGACTAAAATATAACTTTTTTAAAGGCTAATTAGTATGTGACTTTAAAATTATTGAAAAAGAGTAATGATTTCTGGTGTGATTCTAGCCGGTTTATTGTTTTCCGTGTGTATCAGGCACCATTTAGTTTCGGAATAGGCGCAAATTTTCTCATCCACAAGTATTTCTACCACTCTAATAGAGGTTACACCTTGACAGGATTTAACGTAAGTATTTAAGGTTACGGTTTGTCCTAACACAATTTCTTGTTTGTAATCGATATGATGCGAAATTAAAACCCAGAAATACTGATCTAAAATCTGTTTTGTGGCGTGAGTTACCCAATGTGCTTTAGCAACTTGGTTTACCCATTCAATATATTTTACGTTATTGACGTGGTTTAATTCGTCAAGATCGTTAGGCGTTACTGTTAACGTTTGGCTGTATGATTTCATTAGTTATAATAAGCCCTAAAAGTAATGTTTATTGTTTGTTTTTAGCATTAAAAGTATCCACTAACTGTTTAAAATCTTCACCTGATTTTATAAAAATCTCCAATAAATAGACCTCCTTGTTTTCTTTTAATAACTCACTATCAATTGTTTTAGCTTCTAAATATTGCAAAAATAAATTAATATTATCTTCATGTATATTTAGAGTATTGGTCAATAATTTTTTGTCAAATAATTGAGACGTTTCAATAAGTGCTTCTAAATCTTGTAAAGTTATTGCAACAAACGGTGGAGCTACATATTTGTCTTTGTTTTCAAATAGTTTTGCTATTAGGCCAATAACTTGTATAATATCTATTCCGCCAGTGGTAGGTTGTTTAGAGTAGAGGTGAGGATTGTTTTTTCTATCCTCTGCAAACTGATTTTTAAGGGTTACTTGAACCGTTTCAATATCAGCCAAAGTTTCTTTATGGGGCGTGATAAGTTGTACTTCGTCTAAATTATTAAAAATTTGTTTAAGCTCGATAACGACACTTTCGTGGAAATGATAATCTTTTAAAACTAACTTTTGCTCATTATAAAATAAAGAGCTGGCATGAAGCGTATCTCCAATTTTTCCTGCTATTGAAAACCTTCCGTTTACATCGGAAGTAGTCATTTGTTTTGAAGATAGGTTTGTTATTTTAATATTTTCTAAGGTAGAAATAGAGTCGTAAACACTACCATTTATTGTTTGTGCGGACACAAAGCAGCTTGCCAAAAAGATAATTAAAAGCGTAAGATTCTTCAAGATTTGGTTGGTTGATTAGTCTCAAATTTAGATTTATCGCGGACATGATAAATTTAATTAAGAGACTTTAACAGCTAATTTATAATCTTTTAACTTTTTGTTTTTGATTAGTTTTCTAAAATTTTAACCTCAAATAATTTATCCCAACGTTTTCCAGTTAAGAAAAACGTTTGTGTTTCTGGATTGTAAGCAATACCATTTAAACAGTTTTCGTTAATAGAAAAATTAGGAATTTGTTTTGTTAAGATTGTACAGTCAATAACCGCTTCTACAGCACCATTTTTAGGATTGATTATAGCAATTCCGTTTTTCTCCCAGATGTTAGCGTATAATTTGTTGTTAGCAAATTCTATTTCGTTTAATCTTCCAATTTTTCCTTTTGTTGTGCATACTTGTATGTGATCTTCTTCAATTAGCGTATCTGGATTTAAACTCCAAATTAAACTAGTACCATCACTTTTATATAGTTTAGTTCCGTCGTTTGCAAATCCCCAACCCTCTTTACTTTGACCATAGTTAAAGCTGCTTTTCTTTTCTAGAGTAGTGGCATTATAAGTAAATCCTTTTTGACCTTGCCAAGTTAAATGGTAAACGGTATTATTAAGTACGGTAATACCTTCTCCAAAAAAGGCATCAGGAATAGCTGTTTCAGTAATAACGTCACCGGTTTTATAATCTATTTTTCTAATTTTAGATTCGCCACGTTGTCCAGTACTTTCAAAAAGCACTCCATTGTTAAATTCTAAACCTTGTGTAAAAGAAGTGTTGTCATGCGGAAACGTATTAATTATTTCTATAGATAAAAACTTTGGTGCTACTGCACTTAATAACGCAATGGTTTTTTTGATTTCTGCAGTTTCGCCATCAAAATTAATAGTTGCTTTTAAGGTATGTTCTCCTAATTTAAAATCGGAAAGTGTTTGTTTAGCCTCAATATTTTTTCCGTCTAACTGATAACTTACAGAAGAAATCTGGATGTTTTTAGGGTTTTTTAATGCTACTTCTAGCGTTTTATCAATACTAATTGTACCGTTTTGGGCATTGGTAGTCAAAGAAAAACTCTTTTTTTGCGCTTCGACGTTGTCACCACACGAAAAAAGTGTTGTTGCTAAAAATATGATTGTAAGGTATTTAAATGCTTTCATTTTGTAAACTTATTTGAGAGCAAGTTATTTATTAAAATTCATTATAAAAAATGATTGCGAGAAAATAAAATGTGTGTATCTTTGCACCTGGCAAGTCCTACACAACTAGCTCCTGTTGAATCCTCCAGGTCGGGAACGAAGCAAAGGTAAATGGTCGTAGCAGTGTGATGTAGGTAGCTTGCCTTTTTTTGATTACTCTAAATCCTTTTATAAAAAGAGATTTAAAAACATAAAATAAAGATTTGTTAGTTAATTCTAGCAAATCTTTTTTGGTTACAGTCGTTTTGTAATTCAACTTTTTTACTTTTAACTTTTAAAATTATTTACATGTCTAAAGTCGTATTAATTACAGGAGGTTCTTCTGGAATAGGAAAATCTATAGGTGAGTTTTTAACCGAAAAAGGGTATGTTGTCTATGGTACCAGTCGTAATCCGTCTAATTATACCAACAGTAAATTTAAGTTGGTCGCTTTAGATGTTAATGATACGGTGACTATTGCAGCAGCTGTAAAAGCAGTGATTGCAGCAGAAGGGAAGTTGGATGTGTTGGTTAACAATGCAGGTGTTGGTATTAATGGTGCTATTGAAGAAATTCCGCAAGAGCAAATCCAACATAATTTTAATACTAACTTTTTTGGACCTATAAATGTTATCAAGGCAGTGTTGCCTCAAATGAGAGCACAACAGTCAGGTTTGGTTATCAACATTACATCCATTGCTGGATATATGGGATTGCCTTATCGTGGTATTTATAGTGCTAGTAAAGGTGCTTTAGAGCTTGTTACGGAAGCGTTACGTATGGAAACCAAGGATTTTGGTGTAAAGTTTACCAATATTGCTCCAGGTGATTTTGCAACTAATATTGCTGCAGGACGTTATCATGCTCCTGTTTTAAAAGACTCGCCATACACTAAGTATCCAAACGTACTTAAAGATATTGATGATCATGTTGATAATAGTAGTTCTCCAATTGCTGTGGCTAAAAAAGTGCATCAAGTAATTAATACCAAAAATCCTAGAATACATTATAAGGTTGGTGCGCCAATGCAAAAAATTTCTATTATTTTAAAGTTTTTGTTACCGGATACGATGTATGAAAAGTTATTATTGAATCATTACAAATTATAATCATGAAAAGGCTTTTAGCAACACTTTGTATAGCTGTAGCCTTTACATTACCGCACTTTGTTACCTATAAGTATGTATGTTTAACTGACGAGAATTGGCCTGATTTTTATGGCTTTCCGTTTATACAAAGTACAGACAGGACTTGGGTTTTTTCCATGTCTGGAAATTTGTATGCTAAAGGTTTTATTGGTAATGTTTTATTTTGGAGTATTTTTATTTACGGATTAGTTTACTTTTTAGATACCATAAAACATAAAGTTTTTAGGGTTTTTGGAAAAATTGTTATTGTAGCATTATGTGTTATGTCTGTTGTTGTAATTTCGTTTGAAGCGTTTGTTTTTGATTGGCGATTAAAATGGGATCATGATAATTTTAAAATGAATTATTACATACAAGACTTAGATTGCGAGAAAACCTTTAAGTTTTTTGAGTAAAATGTTAATATCATTTGATATCATTATTTTACTTGCAAAAGTTAAATTGTAACTTTGCATTGCGTTAAGGATGGAAGTGGCATCCTTTTTTTGCTGCCAAAAATGGCAAAAAAAGATATAACGGACAGCCTGACCCTTGTGGTAACGCCCAAAATAATTATATACACAACTTAAATATATTTTAGAATGAAATTTTTTATTGATACTGCCAATTTAGACCAAATTAGAGACGCTCAGGATATGGGTATTTTAGATGGTGTTACTACTAACCCGTCTTTAATGGCTAAAGAAGGGATTACTGGTCATGATAATATCATGAAGCATTATGTTGACATTTGCAACATTGTGGATGGTGATGTTAGTGCGGAAGTAATTGCTACTGACTTTGAAGGTATGGTTAAGGAAGGTGAGGCGCTTGCTGAATTACATGATCAAATCGTGGTTAAATTACCAATGATTAAAGATGGTATTAAGGCTTGTAAATACTTTAGCGATAAAGGCATTAAAACTAATGTAACGTTAGTGTTTTCTCCTGGTCAGGCATTATTAGCTGCTAAGGCTGGTGCAACTTATGTGTCTCCTTTTATTGGACGTTTGGACGATATCTCTACGGATGGTTTAAACCTGATTGCAGAGATTAGACATATCTATGATAACTACGCTTTTGAAACTGAAATTTTAGCTGCGTCTGTACGTCATACAATGCACGTAATTGACTGTGCTAAATTAGGTGCTGATGTTATGACTGGTCCTTTAAGCTCTATTGAAGGGTTATTAAGACATCCTTTAACAGATAGCGGTTTAGCTAAGTTTTTAGAAGATTACAAAAAAGGAAACTAATTTTGTACTGATTAAATAGTTAGCAATTTGCGGACTATATAATATTATAAAAAATCCCAAGTGTTATGCTTGGGATTTTTTTATGCTTTTATTTTACTAATGTTAATAGGTTTAAGATAAATAGTAGCGTCCAAATTGCTGTTCTAATCCAATTTTTAGACACTAAATGGGCTAATGTTTTTTCTGTACTTCTTCCGTTGTTAATTGTGTTGTGTAACGGAACAAATATTGCAAATGTCCCTATCCACGCACTGATAGTTAAAACGGTTCTAATATAAATAGAGGCATCGGGTTGCGTAAATACTAGATATAAATAGAGTATAAGCTGACCAAACATTAACGGGATAACAATACCAGCTATTCTTACCGTGTATTTGGCGTGCCATTTTATTAATGACTCTTGATTGTGATATTTAAAACTTGGATAAACAATAAGCTGAACCATCCAAATTAATACCACTAATCCAAAATCGAAGAGTAGACTTATAATACTAAGATTATTCATTAGTAATTAGATCTTGGCCAATGACTTCTTGGTCTATTCTTTTCCAGATATGCTCAGAATTTAAGTAAAAACTACCTATAAAGTCAAAATTGCATTGTTCTGGAGCAATAATGGACAAAAAGGGTTGTCCTTTTTTATCTCTGTATAAATGATAGGTGTCGCCAATTATAGGCTGAAAACTAAACTTAGCATTATAGACAAGATTGTTATATTCTAGTTCTGCCATCATTTTCTCGTATTCGGCTTTTAGTTCTAAATACTTGGCTTTAATTTGCTGATTGGCTTTGTGTACGTTTTTGTTTTTCCAAGTGACGTTTTCCGTTACTTTTATGGCTGGAGCACCAACATTTGTTGCATACGGTTTTAATGATGCATCGTATTTTTGTGTCTCTTGGTTAAAGACAATATTATCAGGTTTTTTAGTGTCTGACATCCTTTTTCTTTTTTAACAAAGATACTAAATAGCTACTAGCTAATAGATTTACGCTGTAGGTTATCCGTTAAATGTTTGCTAAACTTTGCTTGTAATAACTTAAGTTTTGGGTTAATATAAGTTTGACAAAAGGGTTTGTTTGGATTGTTTTTGTAGTAGTTTTTAAATTGTGCTTCTGACGGTTTAAAGTCTTTAAAAGGAAGTGTTTTTGTAATAATAGGTGCTTCAAATTCTGATTGTAAATTAGCTAGGAGTACAGCTGAATCTTCTTTTTGTTCTTCTGAGAAATAATAGATAGCCGATCTGTATTTTGTACGCATGGAATGATTAGAAGTGCTTTTGTGGGTATATAAATGAATTTGAATTAAGATATCAAGCGTAATTATTTCTGGATTGTAATGAACGATTACTGCTTCCGAGAAAGTTGTGTGGTCTTTAGTAGAAGCTATAAAGCCTTGTTCTACTTTTTGAACACCTTTTAAGGCTTGAAATACCGCTTCTGTACACCAATGACAACCACCTCCAAATGCTATTTTATTGTTCATTGTTTTAAATAGGGTTTTAAAACTGCTTCGCGTTTTAGGTCAAACTCTCCGATTTAAGCTAAAGCTGAAATTAATCGCTCTTTAGCTAAAGAGAGGAGTTAAAAATCATATATTTATCAAAACTAAGAGCTACATGACAACATAGAACAACCTACTTTATGTCTTGCCCATTCTGGTCGTTTTGTAAACCATTTTTCGTGTTTTGGTTGCTCTGCATAAGGTTGTTTTAATAAATTGAATAAGTCATCAATAAGTTTGTAGTCGCCTTTGTTAGCATCATCTATAGCTAATTGCGCCATGTAATTACGTAACACGTATTTTGGGTTTACGCTGTTCATGTTTTCTTTTTTCGCTTTCGCTGAAATTGGGTCGCGTTCCAAACGGTCTGCATAACTCTCAAACCATAAGTTCCATCTGTCTTTTATAGCTTCGGTTACTGATTTTATGTCGTAAAAAGAATCACGACTAATTTGTAATCCGTTAGTCGGATTTACACCATCAAAATCTGATAGATTACGGAAAAAGATAGTCATATCTGTTTCTGTTAACTGCAAGCAGTCTTCTAGTTCTTGAATAAGATTGGCATCTAGTTGCTCTTCGGATGACAATCCAATTTTACTACGCATCATTTGTAGGTATTGGATGTCTTTCTGTTGCGCATAATTTGCCAACACCGCTTCTAAACCTTCTGCTTCTTCAATTAATGGATATAAGGCATTTGCTAATTGGTATAAATTCCAAAGGACAATATCTGGTTGCGCGCCATACTGGTAGCGTTTGTTCTGATTATCTGTAGTATTTGGCGTCCATCCAGGCTCAAAACCTTCTAGCCATCCGTAAGGTCCATAATCGATAGTTAATCCTAGGATTGATAAGTTATCGGTATTCATAACACCATGCACAAAACCAACACGTTGCCAATGGATAACCATGTCTAAACTTCGCATAGCTACCTCGTTAAAAAACTGAACGTAAGCGTGTTTGTTTGGTGTACCTAAATGCGTAAAATGGGTGTTTATAGTATAGTCTACAAGTGTTTTTAAGGTTTCTGTATCTTGTCTTGAGGCTAAAATCTCGAAACTTCCAAAACGTAAAAAACTTGGAGAAATTCTTGATACAATCGCACCTTTTTCGTAATCAGGATTACCGTTATACATGACGTCACGCAAGACTTGATCTCCGGATAACGCTAAGCTTAAAGCGCGTGTGGTTGGTACACCTAAATGATACATAGCTTCGCTACATAAATACTCTCTAACAGAGCTTCTTAAAACTGCTAAACCATCTGCCGTTCTAGAATATGGTGTTTCTCCAGCACCTTTTAATTGTAGTTTCCAGTTTTTGTTATTGTGTTCGACTTCAAATAAATTAATAGCACGACCATCACCTAATTGCCCAGCCCAATGTCCAAATTGGTGACCACCATAACACATAGCGTATGGCGTGGTGCCTTCCAACACAGTATTACCCGTAAACACGTTTAAAAACTGTTTTGTTTTAGCATCGTTTTCTGACATACCTAAGGTGTCCAACATCTCTGGAGAGACATGAACTAATTCTGGTTTTGCAGTCTGTTTTGGTGTTACAAAACTATAACAGGCTTTAGTGACTTGACGTCTACTATTGTCTGTTATTGGATCTGCTGGAAGTTGTGAGGTAAATGTGTTTTTTATGTTCAGTTTCATGTAAAGCCTTTATATAACAAAGATACGGAATTGCTTGTCATAATAAGAGTCGTACATTTTAGGTAATGTTTACTAATTACATAATTAAGTATTAGTCTGCTTATCTTTTAAGGCTGCTTTCATGCTGTCGTAACCAATTTTATAAATAGCATCGATATTTCTTTTATCAAAAAGCGCAAACTGACTTAAGGCATGAGGTGCCACTAAAATATCACAATCGGAAAACTTTTGTATATCAGCTTGTACTGCACCTATAGTAATGGAGCGTTCAATAATATTATGAAAATGTTTTAATTGCGCTTGTGTTTTGGTTTTGTATAAGTTTAAATAAACACCAATGACTTGATCGCAGTCTTTTTGTAATAACTCTACAGGAAAGTTATTTAATACACCACCATCTACATATAATCCTTGTTTCATTTTTATTGGCGAAAACAATCCAGGAAATGAAGCAGATGCCAAGACTGGTTTGATTAACTCTCCATCCGTAAATACCTCTGAATCGCCACTTAAAATATTAGTAGCAGTTATAAAGAGTTGTTTGTTTAATGCGTTAAAATTATCTTCAGGAAACTGTTTTTTAAAGTAGTTGTAATATTTTTCGGCATCAATAAATCCAGGTTTACTAACTGCAAATTTTTTGTAATTAAAAAGCTGAATTGTTTTTAAAAAGTCCAACATTTTTTCGCAAGAAAAGCCATAAGCATACAATGCGCCAATAATAGCACCAGCACTGGCGCCTGCTATGTGTGTTGGGAAAATACCGTGTTCTTCTAATGCTTTTATAGCGCCAATATGTGCGGCACCTCGCATACCACCACCAGAAAGGACTAAGCCTGTTTTCATGTTTTAATTATTCGTGAAGCACTAAAAACGGAATATCCGTTTGATAGCTTATTTCTTCTATTTTAGAATGAAAAAATAGTTGCTGAAAGTAATTAAGACTTTTGGCAATCATTACAATCATATCTATATTTTTACTTTTTACAAAGGTATTAATTCCATTTTCTATTTTTGTATGTGTTAAAAAATGAAATTGATGAGGATATGTACTAAAATAGTCTTCTAAAAAGTCTTTGTTTTTTTCTTGATCTTTATTTAGATTGACTTCTTTTTTGTTGATGTTTACAATGTTTAATGTGCCATTAAACTGCTCTAAGTTTTCTAAAATAGGCGCTAAGGTTGTTATTCCATAAAATTGTAATAAATCCGTTGGAAATGCAATTTGGTCTAATGATTTAAAAGTTGCGTTTTCTGGAACAACTAACGTATTGCATTTTACTTTAGTTATTATGTCCGCTGTATTACTACCAATAATTAGCTTTTTTAATCCAGAAGCACCTTTGGTACCCATTACTATAAGGTCTATTTTTTTTTCTAAAACTTGTTTTCTAACCGCGTCTATAAAAAAATCAGTATCGTTGATTGTAAAAAAAGAATGCTTAGGATTGTTAGAAAACTGAATTGCTATTTTTTTTAGCAGCCCATTTAATTTTTTTCTAGCAGGTTTTGTTTGTAATTCTTCTGTTATTAATGGTTCTATGTTGTAACTATAGTCTATATCTGTAATAGCAACTTCTGTTATTGGGTTAACATGAAGTAAGTAAAACGTACACGTTGTGTTAGAAAAATAGCGTAGCGCATAGGCGATAGCATTCCATGAATTTTCAGAAAAATCTGTAGGTAGTAATATAGATTTCATTTTAAATAGGTCTTATTCAAACAAATCTATAGTTATCAAGCAGTTTAAAAAATGATAAAAATCATATCTACTTTAATTTAGTATAATTTTAGCAGACCTCCTTAAGTTTTTCAACATCAACAATTCTAATATTTCGGCCTTCTATAACTATCAAACCTTGCTTTTTAAAACTAGATAAGGTTCTAATCAAAGTTTCGGTAGCAATACCAGCAACACTGGCTAGATCACTTCTAGATATTTTAATAGCCTCATCTGGTTTACAATTTAATTTGTCAGCAAACTTTAAAATGGTAGTCGCTGTTTTTTTATAAACCGAGCTGTATGCCATTTCTAAAAGCTGATTTTTTACGCCAGTAATATCATCCGTTAGCAATTGGATTAACTCTAAGGTTAATTTATGATTAGTGTTTAGTATGTTTTTAAGTTCGTTTTTAGATAATCCAACTAGGGTAGCATCACTAATAGTGGTTGCAGTTTCTTGATAAGGAATGTTTTGTGTAAACGAGGTATACCCGAACAAATCATCTTCTTTATGTAATGCTGTGGTTAGCTCTTTTCCATTTTCATCTAATTTATGGCACTTTACAATACCTTTTGTTATTAGATAAATGTAGTTGGAGTTTTTTCCTTCGATGTAAATGTGCTCGTCTTTAGAAAAATCAAAAATCTCACCATTGTCATCAAAAAAGTTTTTTAAATCGTTTAAACTTCTTAGTTCGTCTTGGCTGTCATCGTTTTTAGATGCTTGCTGAGTCCTTCTGTCTTTTAAAATAGCAGCTTTTGCTAATCGACTTTCAATTGCGCTAATAATTTCGTCTTCACTAAAAGGTTTTGTAATATAATCATCCGCACCCAAATCCATGCCTTTTCTAACATCATGTCGTTCCGTTTTTGCAGACAAAAAGATAAACGGAATATGCATAGTACTATCTTGTTTAGACAAACCTTCTAAGACACCATAACCATCTAATTCTGGCATCATGATATCGCAAACAATAATATCAGGCAAAGTGACTATTGCAGCCTGTAAACCTAATTTACCATTGGCAGCAGTAGTTACATTATAATCGGATAGTTCTAAAAGCTCTTTTGTGTTTTCTCTTAAAACAATATCATCTTCAATTAAAAGTATGGTTTTCATTAGTTGGCTTTGTTAGGTATTATAATAGTAAAAGTGGATCCTGAATTTTCGATACTTTCAAAACTTATAGATCCTCCTAAGTTTTCTAAATGCGTTTTTACAATGTTTAAACCAATACCAGTCCCTTGATCTAATAAAGCGTTTTCGGCTCTAAAATAGCGATTAAAAATATTTTTTTGATCATTTTTCGGAATCCCAATTCCGTTGTCAATAATCTTAAAAGTGGTGTGCGTCTTATCCTGATTGACTTGTAGCTCGATAGTGGTGTTTTCAGGCGAGTATTTTATAGCATTATGCACCAAATTAGACAAAGCTAATTCTATCGTTTTTTCGTCTAATATCAATGAAATGTCATCAATATTTTCAGGGTATTTTATTTTCTGACCTTCTTTTAAAAGCATATTAGCATTGTAAACCACTTCGTTTACAACTTTACTTAATCTAAACTCGGTAAACTTATAATTAACCTTTCCAGATTCTAGTTTCTCAACAGACAGGAAGTCGTTTAAAATATTATTTAGGTATTGTACTTTACTATTTATGGTATTTATATGCTTGTCTCTTTTGTCCTGTTGCTCTGTTAATTTGTATTTACTTAATAGCATGGACGAGGTTAAAATTCCCGTTAAAGGTGTTTTAAATTCGTGAGATACTAGCGATAAAAACTTGGTTTTTAAATCGTTTAATTCTTTTTCCGTTTCTAAAGCTTCTCTAAGTTGTTTAGTGCGTTCTTCAACCGTTTTTTCTAGTTTATCTGTATAGTTTTTACGTTCGGTAATATCTATAACTAAGGCCATAACGTATTTTTTGTCAGCCACGTTAAATGGATTTAAACCGACTTCTACAGGAAATGTACTACCATCTTTTTTAACAGCAAAAAGAGCACGTCCTTTACCCATGGTACGTTTTTCACTGTTTTTGTAATACGAATTAAACTGCTTACCGTGTCCTTTGTGATAATTAGAAGGGATTAATGTTTCTAATGGTTTGGTGTTTAATTCGTCTTTATCATAACCAAACATGTCTTCTGTAGACGAATTTACGGCTATAATGGTTTGAGTTTCATCGACTATTAGAATGCCTTCTGAAATTGCTTCAGATAAAATTTGAAAAATGTCCTGGTTATTCTTAAACATAAAGCGCGCTTGTGGTGTAAAATAAAAATTCAAAATACAAAAAAAAAGGCACTATAACTGTATTAACTGATTAATATCATGTGTTAGGTAATGCATTAGGATTACTTTGGATGTTAAATTAATGGGATGAAAAATAAGCAAGATAGTACGACGCTATTCTATAAAAATCTTGGAGAATTATTTTATGCTATAGCTAATGCAGATGGCGTTGTAGAAGCTACAGAAATTGAGACTTTAAAAATGGTTGTGAAGCAAGCGTGGTCGCATTCTAATAATGCCAATATTATTGTGGCTATGTTTGATTGGTTACATGATACAAAAGCGCACGAGGCTGAGGTCTGTTTTGATAACTTTTTGAGCTATATGACAACAAATAAAGTCCTTTTTACACCCAAAACAAAAGCGTTGGTATTACAAACAGCAAATGCTATTGCGAGTCGTTTTTCTGGTAGAAATAAGTCCGAATTAATACTATTAGCTAAGTTAGATATCGAATTAAAAAAGATATGAAAAAGTATTTGTTTTTTGTAGCCATTTTATTTTTGTGGTCTTGTAAAAAAGATACAGAAAAAACACGTCCTACAACCCAAGATTTAACGGAGTCTGTATATACATCTGTAACAATACAACCCGATAGTTTATATCAAGCTTACGCTAGTGTTGCAGGTATTTTAGATCAAAATTTAGTAGAAGAAGGTGATTTAGTTACAAAGGGACAAGCCCTCTCTCAGATTATTAATAACACACCAGTTTTAAATACGCAAAACGCAAAACTAGCTTTGGATTTGGCTAAAGAAAATTACAATGGGAGTGCGGCTATTTTATCAGGAATTTTAGATGAAATTGAAGCTGCTAATTTGAAATATAAAAACGATTCGGTTAACTTTTTTAGACAACAAAATCTTTGGAATCAAAACATAGGTTCTAAAGCTGATTTTGATAACAAACAATTAAATTATCAATTATCAAAAAACAGCTGGACATTACTTAAAAACAAATATAACCAAACTAAAAATCAGTTAAACACCAATGTTAAACAAGCAAAAAACACCTATCAAACCTCTTTAATTAACACTAAAGACTTTACTGTAAAAAGCACTATAAATGGTAAGGTGTATGCCCTTTATAAAGCCTCTGGCGAGCTTATAAACACTATGGAACCTATAGCTTCCATTGGAAGTGCTTCTACTTTTATTATTGAAATGTTGGTGGACGAAGTGGATATTGTCAAAATTATTAAAAATCAGGACGTATTAATAACATTGGATGCTTATAACGGTAAAGTCTTGGAAGGTAAAGTGTCCAAAATTTATCCTAAAAAGGACGAGCGTAATCAGACCTTTAAAGTCGAAGCTGTTTTTGTAAATCCTCCTGATGTATTATATCCTGGACTTTCTGGCGAAGCAAATATTGTTATTTCTAAAAAACAAAATGTGCTAACCATCCCTAAAAGTTATATCACCGGTAATAACCAGGTGCAAACTGATGCTGGTTTAGTAACCATTACTACAGGTTTAGGAGACCTTGAAAGTATTGAGGTTTTAGACGGTATTACCAAAGACACTTACATCTATAAACCAGAATAATGGTAAACTGGCCTGTCATACTTGATGTTGCAAAAAAGCAATTGTTAACTAAGTTTAAATCTACTGCTATTGCGGCTTTGGGCGTTACTTTTGGTATTGGTGCGTATATTACTTTGGTTAGCTTTATGACTGGATTAAACAATATGTTAGACGATTTAATTTTAAATCAAACCCCACATATACATGTCTATAATGAAATTGAACCCTCAAAACAGCAACCTGTAGATATTTATGATGCTTTTAAAAACAGCTTAAATGTGGTGCATTCTATCAAACCAAAGTTAAGTCAGAAAAAAATCCACAATGCTACACCTATTATAACTTTTTTAAATGAGAATGAAGATGTAAAAGGAGCGATTCCGCAAATAAAAACACAAATATTTTATATCGCAGGTTCTATTGAAATTGCTGGTAATTTAACAGGGATACAACCTACGGAAGAAGCTAGATTATTTAATTTTAGAGATTATATTATTGAAGGTTCTCCTGAGAAACTTAAAAATACTGAAAATGGAATATTATTAGGATCAGGTATTGCCAAAAAAATGGCGTTATCGGTTGGTGATCGTATTCAGATAAGCACAATAAGAGGTGATGTTTTTCCTTTAAGAATTGTTGGTCTTTACCAAAGTGGTATTTCGGATGTTGATGCTATTCAAAGTTTTGTTAATTTAAAAACAGTGCAACGTATTTTAGGTGAAGCACAAAATTACATAACAGATATTAATTTCAAGCTTTATGATATTGAAAAGGCATTGCCATTATCTAAAAAAATAGAACAACAATTTAATGTAACTGCTATAGATATTAAAACCGCTAACGCACAATTTGAAACCGGTACAGATGTCAGAAATCTTATTACTTACGCGGTTTCTATCGCGTTATTGATTGTTGCAGGTTTTGGCGTTTATAACATTTTAAGCATGCTTATTTATGAAAAAATGAATGACATTGCCATTTTAAAAGCAGTCGGTTTTTCAGGCAATGATGTGCAGTATATTTTTATGAGTCAAGCCTTAATTATTGGAATAGTTGGAGGTCTTTTAGGACTGTTAATCGGTTTGATTTTTACTAATATAATTAGCACCATTCCGTTTAAAACGGACGCATTAGCAAAAGTAGAAACGTATCCCATAGATTTTAGTGTCTGGTATTATGTCATAGGGTTTTCGTTTGCAATTATTTCAACCTTTTTTGCAGGCTATTTGCCTTCGCTTAAAGCTAAAAAAATAGACCCAGTAAGAATAATAAGAGGACAATAATGGAAACCGTTTTAGAAGCAAAAAATATAAACAAATACTTTAAAAAGCCAGTGTCTTTTCACGTGCTAAAGGATATTAGTTTTAAAATTAATAAAGGCGAATTTGTCTCCATAATGGGAAAGTCTGGTTGTGGGAAATCTACGCTATTGTACATTTTGTCTACCATGGATACAGAGTATGAGGGTGAATTGTATTTGAATAACGAGTTAATAACAGGGGATAGCAGACAAAAATTAACTGTTATAAGAAACAAACACATTGGTTTTGTTTTTCAGTTTCATTATTTATTATCAGAATTTACAGTATTAGAAAACGTGATGTTGCCTGCTAAAAAGTTAGGCGAAAAAAGCATCAAAGCCATAGAAAAAGATGCGCTTGAGAAACTAAGAATATTAAATATTGAACATTTAGCACATAAACGTGCGTCTCAAGTGTCTGGAGGCGAAAAACAGCGTGTCGCTATTGCGAGAGCGCTGATAAATAATCCGTCAATAATTATGGGGGATGAGCCCACAGGGAATCTAGATAGCCATAATGCAGATAATGTGTTTAATATCTTTAAAAAGCTAAGTGTGGAAGAAAATTTATCCTTGTTAATTGTAACCCATGACGAAGATTTTGCAAAACGTACTGATCGTATTATCACGATGGAAGATGGTAAAATAATTAGCTAACTATTAACACCTTAAAACTGATTATTATCATTTTATTCTTGTAACTTTAAAAGTACATTTATAATAATTAAACCTATTTAGGATATGAAAACAGAGCAGGAATTAATAAAAGAAATTACTGATTTAACTTTTAAAATTGAGAAAAATTATCCAGAGTTATATGCGCTTTTGCAAGAAGATCCAAGCACGATTCCTTCTATGGAGCATCCAGAAATAAATCCTACGGTTTTACAAGATTATTTAAACACATTAAAAGAACATATCGAACATCATAAATCAAAATAAATGGCAGTTGTAGATTATTATAAAACATTGGGACTCTCCAAAACAGCGTCCGAAAAAGATATAAAAAAAGCATACCGAAAACTAGCACGTAAGTATCACCCAGATTTAAATCCGAATGATAAAGATGCTGAACTAAAGTTTAAAGAAATTAATGAAGCTAATGAGGTGTTGAGTAATCCTGAAAATCGTAAAAAATACGATCAATATGGAGAGCATTGGCAAAATTCTGAAGCTTACGAGCAATCAAAACGCCAGCAACAACAGCAACAACGTGCGTATCAAGGTCAATCTGGTCAAGCGGGCGGCTATAGTCAGCATGATTTTGAAGACATCTTTGGTAACATGTTTGGTGGTCAGGCGTCAGGAGGGCAACGCACTTCAAGATTTAGAGGTCAAGATTTTAATGCAGAGTTACAGTTGGATCTAAAAGATGTGTACCAAGACCATAAACGTACGCTGACTGTTAACAATAAAAATATCAGAATTACTATTCCTGCAGGAGTAGAAAACGGGCAAACGATTAAGATTAAAGGACACGGTGGTAAAGGCACAAATAACGGACCAAATGGTGATTTATTAATTCAGTTTTCAATTACTAATACTACCGCCTTTAAAAGAGATAAAGACAACCTGTATGCTACAGTAGATTTAGATTTATACACCGCATTATTAGGTGGCGATTTGATGGTAGATACCTTTGACGGTAAAGTTAAATTAACTATTAAACCAGAAACTCAAAACGGAACAAAGGTTAAGTTGAAAGGCAAAGGGTTTCCTAAGTACAAAAAAGCAGGACAGTTTGGAGATTTGTATATCACATACCAAATAAAAACGCCGACAAAACTTACTGATAAAGAGAAAGCATTATTTACCGAACTTCAAAAATTAAGATAATTATGGAAGTAACAGATTTAATTTCTATAACCACTTTTTGCACGCATTATGATGTGCCTACAACGTTTATTAACCAGTTAGAGGATTACGAACTAATAGAAATTGTAGTTTCAGAGCAAGACCAATATATTAAAGTAACGCAAATTAATGAAGTCGAAAAAATGATGCGTTTGCATTATGATTTAAACATCAATTTGGAAGGCTTGGATGCAGTATATAATTTATTAAAACGTGTCGAAACCTTGCAAAGCGAAATAACATCGCTTAATAATAAATTAAGGCTATACGAAGATTGATAGGTCATACTAATATTAAATAATGGACGCAATACAACAGTTGTTTCAAGACTATCCTCTTGTAAAAAGTATTTTAAAATATAGTGTAATAGTGTTGTTTGTATTGCTATGTGTACAAATTATAAGACGCTTTTTAAAACGTAACATAGCCAATACTTCAGTAAGATATAAATCTCAAAAAGGTATTGAGTTACTGGGCTATTTCATCCTTGGTGTTATCACTATTCTATATTTTACGGGAAGTATAAAAGACTTTACGGTAACCTTAGGTTTGCTGTCTGCGGGATTAGCATTTACACTACAAGAGTTAATTTTAAGCATTGCAGGGTCCGTATATATTTTTATTGTAAAAGTGTATGAGCCTGGAGATCGTATAGAGATTAACGGTATTAAAGGAGATGTTATTGATGTGGATAGTATTTACACCACTATGATGGAAATTGGACAATGGGTGCAAAGCGATAATTATACAGGGCGCATTGTAAAACTGAGTAACGCCTTTGTGTTTAAGGGGCCTGTGTATAATTACTCTAAAGATTTTCCTTTTATTTGGGACGAGTTTAATTTACCAATCCGTTATGGTTCTGATATCGAGTTGGCTAAAAGTATAATTATTAGCGCTGCAACAACAACGTTAGCGGAGTATACTAAAGCTTCAAAAGATAAATGGACAGAAGTCGTGTCTAAATATTATGTAGAAGATGCAATGGTAGAGCCGACGCTAGCAACAACGTTAACAGATAATTGGATTCAATTTAATTTGCGTTATATCGTCGATTATAAAAAAAGGAGAGTTACTAAACATCTTTTAAACGATCTGATTAGAAAAGATATCGAAGCTACCAATGGTAAAGTTGTTTTAGCTTCAGCAACAGTAGAACTTATTAAAATCCCTGAAATAGAAATTAAAAAATAAAACGTTGTAAACGTTTAAAGGACTTAAAATCAGTATGCGTAGTCATTCCATTTATAAAATATTACTATTGTGTTTTGCTATTTTAGTTATTGATGCTTTAGCGTTTTATTGGCTGCAATCTGTAACACAACTTATGTCGTCTCAGGTTTTAGTAACAACAATCAATGTTGTGTTTTGGCTGTTTACTATAGGTTTAATTACTGCCATTATCATACTAAAAGTAAGACTTGATCATGTGGCTGTAAAGAAAAAGCAACGCCTTATTTCTTCGTTATATGGACTGACAGTGTCTTCTTTTATTCCTAAAATAATATTTGTAGTTGTTATTTCTATTTTACATTATTCAAACTATATCATCTCAGAAAAACAGTCGCATATTATCATTCCTTTAATAGGTTTAATTGCTGGGTTTTTGCCATTTTTTGTTATTGCTTATGCTATTTTTAAATCGGCGTATCATTTTAAAGTACATCATGTAACCCTTACGTTTAAGCAGTTGCCAAAAGCGTTTAACGGATTAAAAATAATACAAATTTCCGATTTACATTTAGGTAGTTTTAATTACCGCTACCATCTTTTGGATAAAGCTATAAAAAAAATAAATCACGAAAATGCAGATTACATATGCTTTACTGGAGATTTGGTAAATAATTATGCTTGGGAATTGGAAGGATGGGAAAATACCTTAGGAAAATTAAAAGCAAAAAAAGGGAAATACGCCATTTTAGGAAACCATGATTATGGCGACTACAGTACGTGGCAAACCGAACAAGAAAAAGCAGCTAATTTTGAAACTATAAAACAGTTTTTTAATACCATCAATTTTAAGCTTTTATTAAATCAAGCGGATATAATTGAACATAACACAGACAAAATAGCTATTTTAGGTATTGAAAACTGGGGCAATCCACCATTTAAACAATATGGCGATTTACAAAAAGCCTTACACCAATCGGAAGCCATTCCGTTTAAAATCTTGCTATCTCATGATCCAACGCATTGGACCGAAGAAGTTTTAGATAAAACCAACATTGCTTTGACTTTATCAGGCCATACACATGGTATGCAAGCAGGTATTAGAATTAAAAAAAAGGAATGGAGTCCTATAAAATACAAGCACAAACATTGGGCAGGTTTATACCAAGTTAACGGACAATACCTTTATGTTAATCGTGGTTTGGGTTGGTTGGGTTTTCCTGGTAGAGTTGGGATGCGACCTGAAATCACCTGTATTGAATTAAAATCTACAACTGATTAATATCATAGTTTTTAACTGCAATTTTAAATAATATTACTTCAGTTGCAAAACAGACAATGCGCAACCAAAAGCTAGTATAACCTTAAATCAATCACGGATGTTTAAAAATTTAGAAACCAAAGAAATCGAGTATGTTTTAGAAAATAATTATATAGGTCAGATCGGTTATATCTATAATAACAGACCATTTGTAGTGCCTATTACTTATTATTTTGACAAAGAATCTAATGCTATTATTTGTTATTCTGGAGATGGGCATAAAATGAGTGCCATGCGTAAACATCCAACCGTATCCTTATTAGTATCTGATGTGGATACTGTTACCGATTGGAAATCTGTTTTAGTACATGGGGTTTTTGAACAGCATTTTGGAAGTGATGCAAAAGCCTACTTGCATAAATTCTCTTTAGGAATTAAAGCTGTGATATTAGAAAAGGAGCATAGCAAGGCTAATTTTATCAGCGATTTTTCTAGTAAGATTTATAAAGACAATGTGCCGGCTGTATTTATTATTAAAATTGAAGACATAACAGGTAAAAAACGATTAGATTTTAGAGCGTAATTATCATAATCACAATCACAATCTCAATCACAATAACAGCCACAATCAAAATCAAATTAGAAGCATAAAAAAAGAGCTAATAAATAATAGCTCTTTTTTTTATGTAATATAGTATTAGTTTGATAAATACCTATTGTAAAGACTAACTTGTAAAGCGCGTTTAGCATCTTTTAAAAGCTGCTTCACATCGTCTAACGTTTGTTGTCTTATAGATGCAATTTCTTCTAGTGTTAGTTTTTCGTTAGTATATAACTCAAAAACATGACGCATAGCTGCAGGTAAATTATTAACCACAAAACTGGTGTGTCGTTTTACAGTGTCTTTATTGATTTGCTTATCTATTTTAGTAATAAAATCGGCTTCATCATTTTCAATAAAAACAGGTTTTAATTCGTAATCATTATGGTTGTAAGACGGATCTGTTAATTCTTCAATTAATAAAAAATCGCCATCTGCATCTTTGGTGTATTTTTCTTCCATAGCATCCCATTCTGGTTTAGAATACGTGTCAATATTTTTAAAAAACAACTCATTAAATTCTTCTTCCACTTTAATGTCTTGCATTAGTTGATCTGTTTTTTGATACAACCAAGCATAAAAATCAGAAGCCTGTTTTACCTCGTCAATATGATCATAAATTTCAATAAAAAGCTGATCGATAATATCATCACCTTTATATTTTCCTTTACTAAAGTGTCCGTTACTTATAAATACATTTAAACCTCTATTTATATAATTCCTTAACGTTGGCAGAATCTCTAAAACTAAAGCGTTAAAAGCTGTTTTATCACCTTTAGTTTTAAAAGCTACCAAATTAGTATACGATTCTTGTATAAATAGACGGTATTCTTGTTTGTTTTGGTAATTACTAGTGTTTGATTTCATAAGGTTATGGTTTACTTTAAAGATACAGTTTTTATCAAAATTAAAATTACAAATAAGAAAAGTTTAACCTTTTAAAGGCGCCCTTTAAGTCCCGTAATTGTTGTGTTTTATAGGATGTTTCTTTTGTTTTAAATTACCCAATAGCAGGGATTACTAAAAGCGGAATAGTAGGATAGGAGACCACGTTTTTAATCACCGGTTCGTTAATAAGGGTTTCAATAAAGCTATGCTCGTAATTAATTAGTGTTAGGATATTAATGGCCTCATCTTTAATAAAAGTATTAATCGCTTCGGTCTTATTACTAACATCTTTTATCCAATTAAAACTGTGTGGATAATCTCCTAAATTAGCCTGTAGCATCGATAAATTATAGTTTTGAGCATCCGTAAGCGTATTGTCTTTACAGATATGCACCACCTTAATTTTGGAATCGTATAATTTACTAAAGTCCTTTAAAGGCTGTAGCTCGTTACCAAAAAACCGACTGTAATCCGTTGCAAACGCCATCTGCTTTGGTGGCACAAACGCATAACCATCAGGTATAATAACCATCGGGCAAAGCTTCAGTTTTGTTATAAGTGTAATGGTATTACTCCCAAATAAGATTTCTTTGGATTTAGAGCTTCCTTTGGTGCCCATAAAAACAAGGTCTATATCATGTGCTTTAACCGCAGTGTCAACAGCATCGTGCAGTTTTTCGGTACTAAAAATAATCTCGAAAGTATGCTTAGAAATTTGATCAATAGCATCCGCCTGATTTTTAAGGTCAAATAACTGTTTTTCAGCATCCGCTTTTAAAGTATCAATATAGTTTGTGGTAATATAAGTGCGTGTGGTAGATTTAACGGACCAGGCATGTAATAAATAAAAGGTACAGGCTTCATTTTTATATAAATTCAAAGTGTATAATAAAGCACTCCAAGCATTATCAGAAAAGTCAGTTGGAATTAAAATCGATTGTTTCATAACTAAAAAAAATAGGGTTTTAAATAGTGTTTTCGCTAGACACTAATTATACCTCGAAGGTAGATTAAAAGCCGAGTTCTAAAAATGATATAAGTCATATCAAACCATAAAATAATTATAAAAACAAGTACCGCATAGTATCGCAAATCAGGCCAGAATTTCACCTAAAAACAACAAAAAAGCAATCAAAAACAACACTACAAAATCAGATTTTGGATACCATTTAGACGTGTTTTGTCAAGTATAGCTCAAAAAAGACAACAATACACCTATACAAAAACCATACAGGGCACATTTTTGACAAACCCCACACATTATAATTGTTATATTGATGTACTAACTAAAAACTAAACAACATGAAAAAAGGCGTTTTTTTACTTTTAATAGCTGCAGTTTCGGCATTAGGAGGTTTACTATTTGGATATGACACGGGTGTCATAAACGGAGCACAATTTTACTTAACAGAGCATTTTAATTTAAGCGCAGCCTTAAAAGGTTGGGTCGTAGGAAGTGCCCTTTTAGGATGTTTTTTCGGAGCCATCATAGCAGGACCTTTAAGCATTAAAATTGGTAGAAAATGGTCTTTAATAATATCAGCTTTACTATTTACATTATCCGCTTACGGATCAGGCTTACCAGAAATGTTTCCGCAGTCGGTAAGCATGTTAGTCTTTTTCAGAATTTTAGGAGGATTAGGTATCGGAGTGGCGTCCATGAACGCACCCATGTATATTGCCGAAATCGCACCATCAAACATCCGTGGGCGTATGGTAACCTATTACCAATTAGCCATAGTAATCGGATTTTTTATCGTGTTTTTAGCCACCTATTATATTGGTAACAACCTAACACAAACAGAGAATATCGCATTTGGATGGCGTCGTATGTTCTGGTCAGAATTAATACCAAGTGGCTTATTTTTAGTCCTATTATTTTTTGTACCAAAAAGCCCACGTTGGTTGGCCTTAAAAGGAAAAGACGACGAAGCCTTAGTGGTACTAGAAAAAATTAACGAAGCCGATATCGCCTCAAAAGAACTACTACAAATCAAACAATCGTTAAACCAAGTAGACGCAGGCGTAAAAGTCAGTTATTTCTCAAAAGCCATATTAGCTATCATCGCCATAGGTACCGTATTATCTATGTTGCAACAATTTACAGGGATCAATGCAGTCATGTATTATGGCGCAGATATTTTCGAGAAAGCCTTAGGGTTTGGAAAAGAAGACGTCCTAGCACAACAAATACTATTAGCCTTTGTCAATCTAGTATTTACGTTTGTAGCCATGTTTACAGTAGATAAATTTGGACGTAAACCATTATTATACATTGGATCAATAGGGATGATCGTCGGGTTTTTATTATTAGGCGTAACACTGCAACAAGAAAGCGTTGGTATGCTGTCATTAATAGGCGTGCTAATCTTTATTGCCTCGTTTGCACTATCCATGGGACCAGTCGTTTGGGTCTTATTATCAGAGATGTTTCCAAACAAAATCCGTAGTGTAGCCATGTCCGTAGCAGTTGCAGCACAATGGGCAGCAAACTATGTGGTATCACAATCCTTTCCAATGGTTATGGGTAGCGAGACTAATAATAGTGCCCCATGGAACGGGTCATTGCCATACTTTATATTCATAGCCTTTATACTAGTTATCGTATACGTAACCTATAAATTTATACCAGAAACAAAAGGAAAAACACTAGAGGAGATAGAGCAATTCTGGGATTAATTGTTTTGGGCGTTACCCACGTTTGCTTTTGGTAGCAAACGTGCGTCAGGCTGTCCATTATATCTTTTTTACTAGTTGGTTTGGGCGTTGCTCATGCTTCACAACACCACCAACTTACGTAAAAAAGGATGCCATTTCCATCCTTAACGCGGGGCAAGCGTCGGTGGTAATAGTACTATTTGGTTTATAACGTAAACACAGCTACTTGTCAAGAAAACAAAAAAAAAGAGCTTTGTCAAACAAGATAAAGACCTGTAAATCATAAATAAAATAACACAATCTACAAGCCTTACGGGAAACCGTAAGGTTTTCTTTTTTTAACACGGTATGTTTGACATCTCAAGTCAGAATAAGCCGAAAACAGACTATAAAAAGGAGTAGGTTATTAAACTAATTATTTACAAATGAAAAAATCGCTTTTAATTGTATTACTACTTATCATGGTATTACCAAAACAAACTTACGCACAAAATAAAGGAGATGCGGCAGCAGGTATTGCAGGAGGGCTTCTGGCTATTGGTGCAGGTATTGCTGCAGTGGAGCAAATGAAAGAAAAAGCAGAATTAACAGCTACACAATGGATTTTAACAAATAGACCAGAACTAACCAGTTTTTCTCTTAAAACGTTAGATTTTAATGGCAAAAAATTAAAAGATATGTCCGCTGTATCTGTAATATCGTTTAAAATTCAAGAATTTACACCAGCAGATAAGCCAGAATTAGATGGTAAAAAACAAGTGCTTTTTGGGTTTACTAGTAGTGGTTGGATAAGTGAGTATGGTATTGATTTTGAAAAAGTTACTTGGTATTTAATTGATGACGCAGAATGGTTAAATATGATGGTGGCTTATGTTAAAGTCTCTTCCGGAGAAAGTGATGAAGCTAGTTTAGAAGTGACTTTAAAAGAAGGTAAAGTGGTAAATAAAGGCGTAAAAGTTAAAAGTAAATTGGTTATACCATTCTTTAAATTAACTGGAGATATGTATGTTGTTACAGATTACTCTTCAGAAATGAAATTATTATATAACGAACGCTCTTTAGGAATATTTTTAAAAGCAACTAGTGATCTCGTACAAATAGGAAGAGGAGATATTATAAAAATACACGACTTCTTTTTTGACGAAGATTAGTATAAATAAGTGTTGATTTTACACACAATCTACAAGCCTTACGGGAAACCGTAAGGTTTTCTTTTTTTAACACGGTATGTTTGACGCTTCAAGTCAGAATAAGCCGAAAACAGACTATAAAAAGGAGTAGGTTATTAAAAAATCAAATATTTATTTATGCAAAAAATGACTTTCTTATTACTCGTAATGACGTTGTTTCTATCCAGTTGTGCAACCCATTATGGTTTACCAAAAAACTACAACCAAAACACAACCGAAGTTGTACTAACTAAAAAGAATTTTAAAGTCGTGCAAATCGTTAAAGGTGAAGCGCAAGCCACCTATATTTTTGGAATTGGAGGATTAGCTAAAAACGGATTAATTGCAGAGGCTAAAGCAAAAATGCTAAAATCAGCAGGTATGGAAGGTGCTGCTAGAACTGTAGTAAACGAGATTGTAGAAGTTAAAACATCAGGCTTTTTATTTGTAAATAAATATAAAGTGATCGTCTCAGGACAAATAGTAGAGTTTACAGAATAAAACAGTGCTATAAATTAATGCTATTAATCAATTAGATTTATACACTACAAAAGCCTTGCGTAACCAGAGCAAGGCTTTATTTTTTTTAATGTGTTTTGTAAATTAATGTTTTTTCTAAATAGCTGTTAGATAGATTTTTATATTTATCTAAAGGTTTGTGTTTACGTATCCCAATAAAAAATACCGTTTTTTGAGGATTTCCGTAATGTGGGTTTTTAAAAAGGTCTTATATTTAAACTCTCCCTTTAAAATTATAGTTGCTGATTGATTAAGTTTAAATTAAATTAATAAAACATTAAGGTGTCAAAAACAGTTAAGCCTTGATGATTATTGGTGTTTTTATAATAAGTCCCAAATGAAAGTGAAGACAAATTTTAATTTCCTAGGAGAATCCTATGCCTCATTGCTACAATTAGCATTGTTGGCAGAGCAAAATTGTTATAAAGATCCAAGCACTACTTTAGCTAAATTAAGAATCCTGTCGGAAAAGCTATGTGGTATATTACTAGACTTTGAGCAATTAGAAGAGCCCTTCGATAAAAAACAAATAAGCAGATTAGCAATTTTAGCTAATAACTCTGAGACACCTTCCGAGATAATCTCGATTTTTCATACCATTAGAAAATCAGGAAATAAAGCGTCTCATACAGGAGAAGGCACACAAGCAGAAGCGAGATATATGCTTAGACAAACATTTTATTTAACTAAATGGTTTGTTGAAGTTTATGAAAACGAAGACGTTTCACAAGATTATGTAGCACCTAAAGAGTCTTGGTTTGTTGTTGATGATTCCAGAGCTCAGGAATTAGAGCAGGAGTTGGAACTTTTAAAAAAGAAAGTAGATAACTACGAACAAAAAATAAAGGAGCATACTCAAATTTCTGAAGAAGCAAAACAAGAACGCAAGGAACGTGCTTTTGCTAAAGCTAAAAAGACAGAAGAGACCGAAGCAGAAACTAGAGACCGAATTGATAAACAACTAAGGGATGCTGGTTGGGCGTGTGACACACAAACATTAAATTATAAATCTAATAAATCATTACCTCAAAAAGGGAAACAAATGGCTATTGCCGAATGGAGGTGTGGAAGTAAATGGGCAGATTATGCTTTGTTTAATGGTTTGGAGTTAATTGGTATTGTAGAGGCTAAAAAGCACATTAAAAATGTAATGAGCGACTTAGGGCAAGCTAAAACATATAGCGAGTTGGTGACTAACGATCAGAATATTTCATTTCCTAAGCATGCAAATAGTGAGAATTATAAAGTGCCATTTATGTTTTCTACTAATGGAAGACCATATTTAGAGCAATTTAAAACAGCCTCAGGTATTTGGTTTTGGGATGGAAGAGATCAGAAAAATTTAGCTAGACCTTTGCCAAACTGGTTTTCTCCAAGAGATTTAGTAGAAAAACTGAATTACGATGAAAATGAAGGCGTAGAAAAATTAGAAAAAACAGATTACGATTTATTATCTGACCCTAGTGGTTTAGGACTAAGAGAGTATCAAGTTGATGCTATAAAAGCTGTAGAACATAAAATTCTTACTAACGTAGAAGATAGACGTGCTTTATTAGCAATGGCCACAGGAACAGGTAAAACGCGTACTATGATAGGTATGTGTTACCGGTTAATAAAGTCTGGACGCTTTAGACGTATTTTATTTTTAGTAGATAGACGCATGTTAGGTAATCAAGCAGCCGATGCATTTAAAGAAGTTCATATCGAAGGTTTACAAACCTTTGCGCAAATTTATGATTTACAAGATTTAGAAGATAAGGCTTCAGAGCTCGATACAAAAATTCATTTTGCAACTGTGCAAGGTATGGTGCAACGTATTGCATATTCTGATAATTCTCCAAGTGTTGGAGATTATGATTGTATTGTGGTAGATGAAGCGCATAGAGGTTATACGTTGGATAAAGAAATGGATGCTGAAGAATTTATCCTTCGTGACCAAATTGATTTTCAAAGTAAATACCGCATGGTATTAGATTATTTTGATGCCTATCGCATTGGTTTAACAGCAACACCTGCATTACATACCAAAGATATATTTGGAGACCCTGTATTTATGTATTCTTATCGACAAGCGGTTATAGAAGGCTATTTAATAGATTTCGAACCACCTTATGTGTTTCAGACAACATTATCTAAAGGAGGAATTGTTTGGGAAAAAGGTGATGAGGTAAAAATCTACGATCCAGAAGAAAACGAGATTAAAGATTTAGGTGTTACCGAAGACGAAATTAAAGTAGAAATCACAGGTTTTAACCGAAAAGTAATTACAGAAAACTTTAATCGTGTTATTTTAAACGAGTTGATTTCTACCTATGGCATTCTACCTGAAAATAAAGATAAAACCTTAGTTTTTGCAGCTACTAACGCACATGCAGATACTATTGTTAGATTGTTATATGAAGAATTGGCAGAATTAGGGGAAGAAGCAGACCAAGACGCTATTGTTAAAATTACAGGAGAAGTTTATAACAGAGAAGATTTATTACGCAAGTTTAAAAACGACCAATACCCAAGTATTGTAGTTACAGTAGATTTATTAACAACTGGTATTGACGTGCCAAGCATTTCTAATCTAGTCTTTTTACGTCGCGTAAACTCTCGTATTTTATACGATCAAATGGTGGGTCGTGCCACAAGGCGTTGCGATGATATTGGAAAGGAAGTCTTTAAAATTTACGATTGCGTTGGTGTTACAGAGATTATGGCAAAAGAACAGGTTATGAAACCCGTTGCGCCTTTAGTGACTAAAACTTTTGGACATTTAGTAGAAGAGTTAGCAATTATAGAAGACGATTATTCCAAGGAAGCAAAGCTAGACAGAATAATAGCTAAAATACAGCGTAAAGTCTCTGGTTTTAATCAACAACAAAAAGAACAGTTTGAGATTTTAACTGGAGAACCTACAGTTAGAGATTTTGCTAAAAAACTAAAAGCGATAGACATAGAAAATGTAAACCAATCTATTGAGAACTATAGTCATTTATGGGAGTTTTTAGATCGGGAAAAAGGTAAGGCTTTAAATTATAATACTTTATATAGCGATCATGAAGATAAAGTAGAAGAAGTATCTCGTGCTTACGAGAAAAATCTAAAACCTAAAGATTATTTAGAATCGTTTACCGAGTTTATAAATAATAATAGAAACGAAATCGCAGCCTTAAACATTGTCTGTACAAAACCAAGCACCTTAACACGTAGTGATCTAAAGGAGTTACGTTTAATATTAGACACACAAGGCTTCAATAAAAACAATCTAAACACAGCATATAAAGAAGTGACTAATACTAATATAGTAGCAGATATTATTGCGCATATTCGTACGTCTGCTTTAGGCGAGAACTTAGTAAGCCATCAAGAGCGCATTGCTAATGCAGTAGCAAAACTAAAAACAAGTCACGATTGGAATCAAATTCAATTAAAATGGCTAGATAAGATTGAAGCACAATTACAGAAAGAATCCATCATTACTTTAGATGATTTAAACAAACCGCCTTTTAGTGTAGATGGTGGTTTAAAACGCTTAGACAAAGTGTTTAAAAACGAAACAGAACAAATTATTAAAGAATTAAATGGCTATTTGTACGCTTAATTGATAGAGAAATTGCTAAAATAGAATAGTAAAGAATGAAGAATTTATTAAAAAAAGTTGCTGAAATTTCGAAAAAATATCAGCATTTGGCAGAAGCATCTGGTAGTAATTTTAATGTGTTTAAAGTAATAAATGTTACTACAGATGAAGTAAGATTACATTCAAGATTTATTGCAGAATTATTAAACCCAGAAGGTTCTCATGGACAACAAGATGTTTTTTTAAAATTGTTTACAGAAATATATAAAATAGAAATTGACACAAAGGGGGCAACTGTAGAAGTTGAAAAACATGTGGGTACCGTTACAGATACAACAGGAGGTTTTATCGATATTTTTATATCGGATAACAGAGGAAGGGCCATAACAATAGAAAATAAAATATATGCTTCAGACCAAAAAAGTCAATTATTAAGGTATTACAAACATAACGAAAACAACCTTTTTTATTTAACGTTATTTGGTAATGAACCTGCTAAATATAGTTATGAATTTGATGATAAAAACAAGCTAGACCCTGAAAAAGACTTTAAATTAATCTCGTATAAATACGATATAAAAGATTGGTTAGTAGCTTGTAGAAAAGAAGCAGTTGAATTACCATTATTAAGAGAAGGAATTTCTCATTATTTAAATTTAATTGAAACATTAACAGGGCAATCAAGCAACGATATTATGAATAAGGAAATTACAGATAGCATAGTTGAAAATAAAGAAAGCCTAAAAAACGCTTCTTTAATTGCAGAAAATTTAACAGCAGCAAAAATTAAAATCCAATGGCTCTTTTGGAAAAGTTTAAAAGAAAAATTGGAAAAGAAATTAAAAGAAAATGAATTAGATTTAATTAATGAAAAAAATGTTTCTTGGCAGAATGTAAGAAGCTATTATCAAGATAGTAGAAACAAAGACAGAAATTACGGTTTTATGGTTAAAATTTTCCATAAAGGTGACATTTCAATTCATTTTGGAATAGAAGTAGATCACAAAATTTTCTTCGGTTTTACAATTGAAGATGATAAAAAAGGTGGAATTTCTAATCAAGAAAAATATAGTGATTATAAAAACCTAGTTCAAGAAATTAACCCAAATTATAAAAACCATGAATATTGGTTAGGTTGGCGTTATACAGAAGAAATTTTAGACTTTAGAGCATTCAATACTGATGCCGTTTTTAACTTAGCAGATAGAAAAATATTGGATGCGACCACAACCACAATAACTACTGATGTCATAAACGACATCAACCAATTAAAAGCAAAACTAGAAAACATATAAATGGCATTATCAACGCAAGAAATAGTAAATAAACTCTGGAACCTTTGTAATGTATTACGCGACGATGGTATCACATATCACCAATACCTAAACGAACTTACCTTTATTCTGTTCCTTAAAATGGCAGAAGAAACCGACTATAACAATAAATTGCCAGAAGGATATCGTTGGGAAGACCTAAAACAAAAAGAAGGAATAGAACTTGCTACTTTTTATCGCCAACTTTTACTGCACTTAGGTACAGAAAGCACAGGTAACATTCAAAAAATATACAACAACGCACAAACCAGTATACAAGAACCTGCCAACCTACGTAAGATTATAAAACACATAGACGAGCTGGATTGGTTTGAGGCCAAAGACGAAGGTTTAGGTGAAATGTATGAAGGTTTATTAGAAAAAAATGCAAGCGAAAAAAAATCTGGAGCAGGACAATACTTTACACCAAGACCCTTAATTAACGTGATGGTGCGTTTAATGGATCCAAAAGTAGGTGAACGCCTTAACGATCCTGCATGTGGAACCTATGGTTTTATGATTGCCGCACATCATTATATTTTAAAACATAATGATATTTACACCCTTGGTGATGCAGAAAACCAACACTTACAAACCGAACAATATTCTGGTTGTGAATTGGTAGGCGATACCCACCGTTTAGCCATGATGAATGCTTTTTTACACGGTATGGGTGGTAATATTGCTTTAGGAGATTCTTTAAGTAGTTTGGGTGAAAACATCAAAAACAAAGATTTAGTTTTAGCAAACCCTCCTTTTGGAACCAAAAAAGGAGGAGACAGACCAACCAGAACAGATCTAGTCTATCCAACCTCTAACAAGCAATTAAACTTTTTACAAGGTATATACCGTAGTTTACATACCAGAGGAGGCGCAAGAGCAGCAGTAGTATTACCCGATAACGTATTGTTTGAAGATGGCGACGGACAAAACGTACGTAAAGACCTCATGGAAAAATGCAACCTACACACCATTCTACGTTTACCAACAGGTATTTTTTACGCAGCAGGTGTAAAAACCAACGTGTTATTCTTTGAGCGTGGCACCAGTGATAAACAAAACACTAAAGACGTGTGGTTTTACGATATGCGTACCAATATGCCCAACTTTGGAAAACGCACACCGTTTACTGAAAGCTATTTTGCAGACTTTGAAAAAGCCTATACCGCCAAAGACCGAAATAAAATTAAAGACGAACGTTTTAGCTGTATAACTAGAGAAACCATTGCTAAAAAGAATGATTCTCTAGATTTAGGTTTAATAGCAGACGATAGCATTACCAAAGCCGAAGACATTGGCGAACCTATAGATATTGCCAAAGAAGCGTTAACCGAATTAACCAGCATTACCAAGGAGTTGAATGCTATAATTAAAGCATTACACTAGATGGAGAAGAAGTTACCAAATAATTGGATTGTAACTGAAATAGGTAATATTTGTCTAATAGGTGATGGAAATCATTCAGGAAAATACCCTAAAAAGGAAGAAATGCTTTCGGAAGGAATTCCTTTTATTAGAGGTGTTAATTTTAAAAAGGGTATAGTTTCTATGAAAGATATGTTATATATATCACCTGAGAAACACGAACAGTTAAGAAAAGGACATTTAAAGAAAGGTGATGTTTTATGTGCAAATAGAGGAATGATTGGAAAAGTCGCTATGTTACCAGATAGTTTTGAGAAAGCAAATTTAAACTCTCAACTTGCATGGTTTAGATGTATCGATAAGGTTCAGTCGAAACTTTTATATTATCAGTTACAAGATGTAAATGTAACTGATCAAATGAATAATTTGACTACAGGTACAGCTCTTAAACAATTACCTATTGGAAATGTAAAAAAAATTAAACTAAAAATTCCACCACTACCAGAACAACAACGCATTGTTGCCAAGTTAGACGAATTATTTGGGTATCTAGACACACTTAAAACCCGTTTAAACAACATACCACAAATCCTTAAAAACTTTAGACAAGCGGTGTTAACCCAAGCGGTAACAGGTAAGCTTACTGAGGAATGGCGTGTTGGGAAGGAGTTGGAGGAATGGAGTATAGTTAATCTAAAAGATATTACAACTAAGATTGGTAGTGGTTCAACTCCAAGGGGAGGTTCAGAAAGCTATAAGGAAGAAGGTATTCCATTAGTTCGATCTATGAACATTCACTTTAACGGTATTAAATCAAAAGGTTTAGCTTTTATTGATGAAGAACAAGCTGAACGTTTAAAAAATGTAATTATTCAAGAAAATGATATTTTGTTGAATATTACAGGAGCTTCAATTGGAAGAGTTTGTATAGCAGAGAAAAGTATTGTTGGAGGTAGAGTAAATCAACATGTAACTATCATTAGATTAAATGACGATAATTCGCCAGAATATGTAAATATGTATCTAGCATCTTCATTGATTCAAAATTATATTTTCAATGAAAATTATGGAGTTACAAGACAAGCGTTGACTAAAACTCAAACTCAGAATTTAGAAATAAATATTCCACCAAAAGAAGAGCAAACCGAAATCGTAAAACGAGTAGAACATCTATTTGCTAAAGCAGATGCTATAGAAGCCCAATACCAAAGCCTAAAAACAAAAATAGACAATTTACCACAAGCTATTTTGGCTAAAGCCTTTAAAGGCGAGTTGATAGCGCAGTTGGATACAGATGGTAGTGCAAAGGTTTTGTTGGAGGAGATTAAAAAACTAAAAGAGTCATTGCGAGGCACGAAGCAATCTGTTAAAAGGAAGAAGAAATAAAATATCAATAATTCGCTATTATGATAAAAACCACAAAAGTAAAAGAGCCTACTTTTTTTAAATCGGCTAAGTTTAAAGATTTAAAAAATATATTAACTAGTCATTTTTCTAAACCAATAGCTCAAAGAAGTCAATCTAAATTTCCAATACAAGATTTACAAATTAAATTAGATGAAGTTAAAGTTGAACTTTTAAAAAAGACTAATTATAAATGTGCATATTGTGAATCTAAAATAGATTCCTTAGAAGCAACTATAGACCATTTTAGACCACATTATGCAGCAGCAAACACAAGCGGTAAAATATCACAAGAGCATTATTGGTGGTTAGCTTTAAAATGGAATAACCTTTTGCCTTCATGTTCAGAATGTAATACTAATAAAAGAAACTATTTTCCAATTTATAAAAAAAGAGCAACTGTTAACTATTATGCAAAAGACACACTTTTTAACATAGAAGCACCAATTTTTATTGATCCAGAATTTGAAAACCCAGAAGAGTATTTTAAATATCTTGAAACAGGAGAGATTTTGCCATTAACAGAACGCGCAAAAATTACAATTGAGCTATTAAACTTAAATCGTCAACAATTAGTAAGAAAAAGAAGGGAGATTGTGCATGAAACAAATGCTTTTCTATCCGAAATTAATTCTTCAGAATCAACAGATAAATCAAAAGACAGATTTAATCACATTATAAGTTTACTAGAAAATAGTTTTGAGGATGATGATAAACCTTATCTAGGATTACGAAGGTTTTTAGTTCGTAAATTTATTAATGAGTTAAATTATCCACTAAAAAATATTTCAGATATTTCTTTCAAGCGAAAATTAAAATTGATTGACAGATCTGAGGCTTCCTGGGATAGTGACCCTGATTTTGATCCTGGAAGTAGATTTCAAATTGATAATATTCTAATATTCAATTATAGATCCATTAATAAGTTAAATATAAATTTTAAAAGAACAAAGAGCAAAAAAGCAGGATGGGCCATTTTAATAGGTGAAAATGGAGTAGGAAAAAGTTCGGCATTATCAGCAACATTAAAAACATTAATAGGAAGAAATTATAACGGACTCAGATTTAATAAAAATGAGGTTAATAGAAATTACGAAGAAGAAGACGCTAGAATTATTATTTCATTTGAAGATTCTTTAATGGCAGAAGCTTCAATTTCAAAAAATACTAGAGCTAATTATTTATTACCGAAAGATTATTTTATTAATAGTACAATTATTGCTTTTAGTCCATTTAAACATTCCAGTAAAAGCGATGATTATAATAGTAGGTTTAAAGGAGGTTGTTTTGTGGATAATTTTATAAAACCATCTGTACCATTGCATAATGCTTTAAAATTTATTTTGGCATTAACACCAGAACAATTTGAGTTTGTAGCTATTGCTTTGTTAGATTTAATGATGCTTGATGGTAAAGCTAGAATACATAGAAAACTACATAAGGATGAAGTTTGGTTTCAATATAATGATTCAGGTAGAAAAGAGTTTTTCGATCAATTAAGTGATGGCTATCAGTCTGTAATTACCTTAGGTTGTAATATCATAGAAGGCTTATTATTCAATAATGAAAGTATAGAGAATGCTTCAGGGTTTGTTGTTATAGATGAAATAGGAGCAAACTTACATCCAAGATGGAAAATGCAAATTGTAAAACGTTTAAGAAGAACATTTCCTAATGTTCAGTTTTTGGTAACTACACATGATCCATTATGTTTAAAAGGCATAGAAGAAAATGAAACGTACGTTCTAAAGTCTAATAATGGAGAATTAGAAGTTTTAACAGATTTGCCTAACCCTTCAGAATATAGAGCAGATCAATTATTAACCTCTGAGTTTTTTGGGTTATTTAGTACAGTTGATCCAGAAATGGAAGAAGAATTTAAAGAGTATTATGAACTTTTATATAAAGATAAAGACACGTTAAAAATTAGTGAAAAAAGAAGACTTAATGATCTTAAAAAAAGTCTACGAGATAAAAACCACTTAGGAGATACGTTTCGTGAAGAGCTATTATACATAGCAATTGACGAGATTTTAGCAAAACAAAAAAAATCAGAAGAACCATTTTCTAGAAAAGTAGTGGAAAAGGAAGTTAAAGATAAAGCAATTGAACTAATCGATGATTTTTTAAATGACTTGGAAGACGAATGATCTATATTAACCGAAATAAAGTGAAAAAGCCAGATGTACTTACTAATGATGCAGATGCAGAACATCTATCTGCGCATAAGCATTATATAACTGATGGCAAAACAAAAGCTTTTGAACATAAACTATTTAAAGATCTAGAAGTTAAAAAAGCACTAGAGAATTTATTTAATAAAAAGTGCGCTTATTGTGAATCTAAAATAGCCAAAACTTCTCCAATCGATAAAGAGCATTTTCGCCCAAAAACAAAAGTCAATTTTAAAGATTCAGATAAAATTAGAGGTTATTATTGGTTAGCTGCTGATTGGGATAATTTATTAGCTGCTTGCGCATTTTGTAATAGAACAGGAACTCATAATACAGAATTAGAAGAAAAATTTGTTGCTGGTAAATTAGATTTTTTTCCTCTAATAGATGAGTCGATGAGAGTGACTTATGGTAATGTTTTAATAGAAGAAGAGAAAGTGAGATTACTTATTAATCCATGTATTGATAAACCTGAAAAAATTATTGCATATAATGAAGATGGACATATTTTTCCTAATAAAGATATATCAGAGAAGGAAGTAAAAATGGTTAAGGCTTCTGTAGAAACGTTTGGTTTGTTAAGAAGTGAGTTACATAAGGATAGAAGAGAAACTTGGCGACAAGTAACAGTGCAGTTAATTAGGATAAGAAAAGCTTTTAAAAAACACCTGCAATATCCAAATGATCTGGAGTTTTTAGAAACATTGAATGAAGAACTTGACGAATTAAAAACCCAAAGAAAAATTGACAAAGAGCACTTAGGTGTAGTACGTTTTGTAATAAGACAAGAGTTAGTAGAATTAAGAAATATAATTAAAGCATTAAATACAAAGTAAAATTTTTATGAAAGAGTCAGAAAAAATAATGTTGCTACATAAAGAACTATTAAAATCTAAAGTGTACACATTTCCAGCTTTTGGTAAAATAGATGTAAGTGCTAAACAAGGGGTCTATATTGTTTATGATAATAACAAAACACCTTTACATGTTGGTAAAACAAATAGAGGTAGAAATGGTTTAAATCAACGTTTACTAAATCATGTACGTAATCAATCTTCGTTTTCTAAATTATATATGCAAATTAATAATGTTTCACTTAGAGATTGGGCTGAGTTTCAATTTATAGAAATTGAAAACGCAAGAGAACGTTCTTTGTTAGAAGCGTTAACAGCAGGTTTGTTATGTCCTTTGCATATTGGCACTGGAGAAAGGAAAAATTTATAGTTATATATATGATAGCAAGATTAAAAGTAGATGATAAATATCTAGAGGATTTATAGGAATAAAAACAAATTCACTAACCATGAAAACAATACCTACAAGAACAAATTTAAGTGCTTTAAACGATCAAAAAAGGAAGACAGTATTATCAACAGAAAGAAGAGAATTGGTGTTAGCGAGAAATGGTACATTGTTTCCAATTGAGCAAATTGAAAAGTATAATTTAATATAAAAAACAAATCATTAACACATACTGTGTTTACGAATGTTGAAGGTGTAAAGATTATACGAGAAATTAATTATTAATATTTTAAACAGTAGAGTTATAAGTTATGCTTGAAATAATTAAATTTAATACAGGAGGAGTTGTCAATTGGTATGATCATTTTGTAGCAGCAGATATTGAGTTAATCTCAGCCTATATAGAGCAAAGCGAAATTAGTACTAGTTTTGCTATAAAAGAATTTCACAGCCTTAAAAAGGTTGAATTTGAGTAGGTTAATGATTATAATGCTATTATCACTGCCTCTTTTAGAGGTATAGACGGTAGTTTGTTTGAAGCAAAAGATATTTATGAAAACGTGTTTCCTATGCTTAATAGGCATTCTCTTTTGGTAACAGTAATGAGTATGTTTGAACTTCGATTTATAAAACTATGCGACTGGATAAATACACATTTTAATTTAAATCCATCATTAAAAAGAGACAAAGGTAGTTTGTTAAAACAGATACGTACTTATTTAATTAATAAAGCAGGTCTTAAGTTTAATACAAAAAAGGAAGAAGCTTGGAATGAGCTTTTGGCTTTACAATCCATCCGTAATAACATCATCCATAACTATGGTAAATATGAGAGCAAAAATGTTTTTATAGATAAATATATTGGAAGCAATAAAAATATCTCGATAAATGTTTCTAACGAGTTTATTTTTAATCATGAATTTTTAAAAGATTTAGTTCCTAATTTTAAAACTTTATGTAAAGAATTACAAGAAGCAATGAGAGATAAATCAAACAATAATTAACCTTGGGTTTTATGGAAACACATTTTGAATTATTAATAGATGCTTCTGGAAGTATGGGGTATATGAAGGGTTCTAAACAAGAAGATAAATATTTATTACCAGATAAATCAACTAGAACATCTTAAGTCAAAAAAATAATTAATAAGAAGTAATTTTTCAATATTCTAAATTTAGAAGAACTATTCAAATATTTTCACAAAATCACTTTTATCAACTAGTTTACGTGAAGTTTAGATAACCAATAGGTTGAGTAAAAGAAGGAGTGAATTTAAATAAATTATTCATTCTTTTATGTTCTTGTACCATTAGCCCATCGTTCCATAGTTCTATAACTTATTCCTGCTTTTTTAGCGCCTTGTTTTAATGAACCATTATTTGTGTCTTTTATAAATCGAGTATAGGCTTCTTTGAAATTATCTAGGTTGTCTTTCCAAGTGATATCTTCGGAGATTTCAAACGCTCTTGTTAAGTCAACGTTATGTTTTGGGAATCTATAAAATTCATTAAAGTCTTTTTCTACTAAGTCTAATATGTTTTCTTCTTCAATATTATCTTGAAGTCTGTAATTGTGCCAATTAATAGCTAGTTTATCTAAGTCTCTAAAGTTCCCATGAAGTATATTGCTTCCGTTTTCAAGCCATTTTCTTAATTCTTTTTTTGGTATCTCATTTTTTTCTTTAAAGCTCATTTTATTCCAAGTTTTTTCAAAATCTTTCCAAATATTCCTGTCTCCTCCAATATATGATGGAAATTTAACAGTAAACTGACAAATTCGATCAAAAAACTTATGAGTCAAGTAAGTTTCGTTATCTCTTAGTGAGGATATGCTCTTAGTTGATGTAAACGCTATTCTTATATTATATACTTTCTCTTTAAAACCAAATTTTCCACCATCTCCTGTAGAAATACCTTCAAACAAAGTGGCTTGACTTTCTTTACTTAGCTCTTCAACATCAGTAATTACTAATAATCCTTTGTTAATTTCTTTAAATGTCTTAATCCAATCTTTTTCAGTAAACGTATTTGTTTTTAATGCATTAATTAGGGTTATGCTATTTAAGTTTAGATGAGATTCTTTGTGTAGTTTTTGTAACTCTGTTAGCCAATGTGCTTTTCCTGTTCCTCTAAATCCTAGAACTAAAATTGAAAAACGTCCAGGGTTAGTTAAATATGCATTTAACTTGGTTATTGCTTGTTTTCTTTGTCTGTTTTCGTTTTCAATTAAGCTATCAAAATCCATATCGTTGTATTTGTTTGCGTAATTTAGTGTTTTAATTGCGTGTTTAAAATTCAATCTCTCTTTTTCTCGTTATTTGTTCCCTAATTAGTAAATATAGATAATATGAAAAATAAGAACAACAAAAAAAAGAGCCACCATCAAGCAGACATTGAAAACCCAAATCTAAAAACTGAAGGTCAAAATGTCACCTATGCTAAAAATCGCAAGAACACAGAGAAACAGTTAAGAGAACATGCGGAGAAAAAAAGATTACAAGAAAAAAAAGAAAGAGATGATCGAGCAAATCGTTTAAACCCCAATAACCCAAATTATATAGCTCCAAAAAAATAATAGGTTTTAGTATAAAGAATTATAAATAATACTATTTTGAACTTTTAAAAAAGACTACATATTACATGCACATATTAAAAATAATTCATGGCTATCCACCAAATTACAATGCGGGATCAGAAGTCTATAGCCAATCCATTTGTAATCAATTATCAAAAGAGCATAGCGTTTCCGTTTTTACAAGAGAGCAGAATCCCTATGCTCCAGATTTTAAAATTCGTCATGAACAAGCAAGTGAAAATTTAAATCTATATTTTGTTAATAACCCTAACGGTAAAGACGGTTATAGACATGCAGCAATAGATGATAACTTTAAAAAACTAGTAGAAGAATTAAAACCAGACATTGCACATGTTGGACATCTAAACCATTTGTCTACTGGGTTAATAGATGTTTTAAATGCGTTACAAATCCCAATCGTTTTTACCTTGCATGATTTTTGGCTCATGTGTCCAAGAGGGCAGTTTTTAACGCGAAGTATTGGCAAAGAGAATAACACGATGCTTTGTTCTGGTCAAGAAGATAAAAAGTGTGCTACCAGTTGTTATCAAGTCTATTTTAGTGGTAATAAAGAAGAGGAGCAAATCGATATCGATAACTGGAGCAATTGGGTAAACCGAAGAATGCAAGAAACCAAAGCGATAATTGATAAGGTGGATTTGTTTATAGCACCTTCTAAATACTTGCAAGATCGTTTTGTTTCCGATTTTCAGATACCTAAATCTAAAATCACTTATTTAGATTATGGTTTTCCAACACACTATTTAACGCAAACGGAGAAAGCAAAAACAAAAGAAGTCTTCACCTTTGGGTATATAGGAACTCATATTCCTGCAAAAGGTATCGACCAATTGATACATGCTTTTAAACAAGTAAAAACACCTGCTGTTTTAAAAATTTATGGAAGAGAAAGCGGACAGAGTACAGCTGCTTTAAAAGCATTGGCAGCAACTTCAGAAAATAAAGTAGAATTTATGGGAGAATACATAAACCATAATTTGGCTAATGATGTTTTTGCACATGTAGATTGTATTGTGGTGCCTTCTATTTGGGGAGAGAATTCACCATTAGTAATACATGAAGCACAAGCTTGTAAAATTCCTGTAATCACTGCCGATTTTGGAGGAATGAAAGAATATGTACAGCATCAGGTAAATGGATTATTATTTAAGCATAGAGATGTAAATGCTTTAACGGAACAATTAAATTTTGCCGTATCTAATCCAGATAAAATGAAAGCCTATGGCGCGAAAGGATATCTGTTTTCGCAGGACGGAACTGTACCAGATATTAAAGCGCATTGTGAAGCATTAGTTAGTATGTACAAAAGTTATACAGCTCCTAATAAATTTTGGAGAGTAACTATAGATACAAACCCTGAAGATTGTAACCTTAAATGTATCATGTGCGAAGAGCATAGTCCGTATAGTGATTTTATAGATACGCTGTATAAAGAAACAGGAGTGAAGCGCAGACGGATGGATTTTAAAACCGTGCAACAAATTTTTGAACAAGCATCTGCATTGGGTGTAAAGGAGATTATACCATCTACAATGGGAGAACCATTATTGTATAAGCAATTCGACCAGATTTTTGATTTAGCGAAACAATATGATATCAAAATAAATTTAACCACAAATGGCACATTTCCTAAAAAGTCTGTTTTAGATTGGGCGAAGCTAATTGTACCAAATACTACAGATGTTAAAATAAGTTGGAATGGTGCGACAGCAGAAACTTCCAAAGAAGTAATGCATGGTTTGGATTTTGAAAAAGCAATTACCAATGTAAAAGAGTTTATAGCATATAGAGATCAGTATTTAATAGAAAGTGGTTATTTCTGTCGTGTAACATTGCAATTAACTTTTATGCAAAATAATATGCATGAATTGGTAGATATTATAAAACTAGCAGCTTCATTAGGAGTAGATAGAGTGAAGGGCCATCAGCTTTGGGATCATTTTGATGAGATTAAAGCATTGTCCATGAAAGCAACTCCAGAAAGTGTAAAGCAATGGAATAGCTATGTTAAAGAAGCGCATGTAGCAGCAGAGGCTTTTAGAAAACCAAATGGAGAGAAAGTGTTATTAGAAAACATTATTCCAATTGAAGATAATGAAATTAAAGAAGTCCCTGAGGATTACGAATGTCCTTTTTTAGAGCAAGAATTATGGATATCTGCAACTGGTAAAATATCTCCTTGTTGTGCGCCAGATAATTTAAGGCAGTCTTTAGGTGATTTTGGAAATATAAAAACAGATTCCATTCAAGACGTTTTAAAAAGTGAACGTTATACCGATTTAGTGCATAACTATAAGACTAAAGATGTTTGTAAAACTTGTGTCATGCGTAAACCTGTAGCTTAATGAAACATATACATACAATAGTAAGTGTAAAGAATATTTTGCCTCGAATAGAAAATGTAGAGGTTGCATTGTTATATGGTTCTTATGCTAGGAAAGAAGCTTTAGGGAATTCAGATTTAGATATAAAGCTTATCGTTAATGAAAATTTTAACGTTAAGCACTTTATAAAGATTATAGAGAATGAATTTGATGAAACGGTACGTAGTGTGCACTATATTGAATTAAGGAATAAAGTTGTTGTTTATTTCAAGGAACTGCCAAAGTTAGAGTTTGGTTTATGTTATAGTTTAGAAGCTATTAATCGCGACTTTTTAGGGTCGGAAATAACAGATCTAAAAGATATCGTTTTGTATGAAAAAGACAAGGATAGAACACAAATAGCATTGTATTTAAAGCAGCTTATTGACGCTAAAAAAGATCTAGACACTTTAGATGTGGATCATTTAATCGATAAGTTTGTTTATGAGTTTGAGAGTTGTTCTTCTAAACACGCTAGGAGTGATGGGTATCAGTTTTACTATTTCTATAATATTGCTTTTCATGTCGCTATTCAGTTAAATTATTTAGCTAAAGGAAAAAAAGCATATTATTTCCTTCCTAAAAACCTTATGACGAATGAGCTTTCAGCAGAAGAACAAGTTGGTTTTCCTAAATTAAATGGAACTACTTTTCTTCCAGAAGCGAATACAAGAAAAAGAGCATTATTAGACTTCTTTTATAATGCTATAGAACAATTGGTGTCCTCAAATAAATATGAAGAGTTGGAAGCATTTTGTGAATGGGTTTATAAGCGAGACTTCTTTTGGAATTTTAGAGATGCAAATGCATTTAATCCTAAAATTAAAAATCAATTAATTTATAGAACATCTGCATTGGCTTTATTTCAGAATACGGAAGAATTAAATGTACTACTAAATGAGAATAACATAAAAACAATAATTGATTTAAGAGCAGATAGAGAAATGGAAGCCATTTCTTATTCTGATGAAATATTAAATCAGGTCAAATATGTTAAAGCACAATTTGATCCTTGGGATCAACCAGAATGGTTTAAGGAAAAGCATAACGAAGGTTCTAATCACGAAATTGCGTATCGTTTTTTTGCTATGGGTTGTAAAGACGCTATAAAGAAAACATTTGAAACCATTTTAGAAGAAGAAACGGGAGCAATTGCTATTCACTGCCACGCAGGAAAAGATAGAACAGGTATTATTTTTTCGTTATTACATCTTCTTTTAGAATCGCCAAAAGCAAATCTAAATACCGATTATTTAACTAGTGAAATGGATGTATCTTTAGATAAGTTAAAAATAGCGCTGGATGTTGTTGAAAATGAAGGAGGCATTATAAAATATTTAGTGTCTTGTGGTTTAAATGAGAAGCGAATTGAGAATTTAAAAAGAAAGTTGTTGCATGAATAATAGAGCATTTTTAAAATCCTTTTTCACCGCGCACTGGAAATATATGACTGTAAATGCAGCTTGTAAATTAAATCTGTTTGATGTTTTAGGTGAAACAGGAAAAACAAAAAATCAGATATCAAAATTATTAGCTGTTCCTGAAGAAAATATAGAATTGTTGTTAAAAGGTTTAGAGAATATTGATTTTTTAGATAGAATTGAAGATAAATATGTGTTAAATAGTTTGTCTATTTTATTGACAGATAAACATCCAGAGAGCCTAAAGTATGCTTGTTTGAATTGGTCCGGTGATCACTTGGAGGCTTGGAGCGATTTAGACATATCACTTAAATCGGGTAATAGTTTCTTCGAAAACAAATACGAAATGAATTATTTCGACTTTTTAAATCAAGATGAAGCAAAGTTGGATAATTATCATAAAGCTATGTTTGCTTATGCTAAAGATGATTATTGTAATATAACAGATGTAATTAACTTTAATGAACACAAAAGTGTCATGGATGTTGGTGGAGGTTATGGAGCAGCAATCTCGAGTGTAAAGGAGTTACTACCAAATTTAGAATGTTACTTATTTGATTTAGATAAGGTGATTAGTAAGTGTAATTTAGAGAATGGAGTTAAATTAATAAAAGGCGATTTTTTTGTTGAAATACCGCAAATAGCAGAAGCTATAATATTGTCTAGAGTTTTACACGATTGGAATGATGAAAAGTCAAATCAAATTTTAAATAACATGTACCATGCACTTCCAGAAAATGGGTGTTTATATATTATTGAAAATTGTTCAGACAAAATTGAGGTGGATTTATCTTTACTGTCACTAAACATGTTAACTATGTGTGAGAGTTTTGAACGTTCATCTTATGAGTATATCGCTTTGGCTAATCAATATAAATTCAAATTTAAAGAAGCTAAAAAACTTAACACATTGCAAACCATTTTAACTTTTACTAAATAATGAACTGGAGAGATATAAATGTTTCAGAAGAAAACAACTCATTTAATTATCAAGGTAAATTACTTTTTAATAAAGAATTTGATGAAGTTTTAAAGTTTCATAGTCCAGGAATAGCTCCTGTTAAAGATCAATCCGGTTGGTGTCATATTGATATAAATGGAGTTGAGATTTATAAAGAGCGTTATGATCGAGTATTCGGTTTTTATTTTAATCGAGCAAGTGTAATAGATAATGACTTATGGTTTCATATTAACGAAAAAGGAGAACGCTTGTACAGTGAAAGCTATGTTTGGACAGGAAATTACCAAGAAAATGTATGCTCGGTTAGAGGTTTTAATAATCAGTATTTTCATATTGATTTAGAAGGGAAACCTATTTATGAATCTAAATATCGATTTGTTGGAGATTTTAAAGATGGTTATGCTTGTGTAAAACAATTGAATGGTTTGTATAAGCATATCGACATAAATGGACTTTTTTTAAATGATAAAGCGTTTTTGGACCTAGGCGTTTTTCATAAAAACTATGCAACTGCAAAAGATAAACAAGGTTGGTTTCATATAGATAAACAAGGTAAACAGCTATATAACGAAAGATACGCCATGATAGAACCTTTTTATAATGGCTATGCTGTTGTGGATACTTTTCAAAATATAAAACAAATCATTGATGAGAAAGGCAAAATAACATTAGAGTATTAATTCTTAAAGTAAACTAACACCCAAAATGCAACTAACCCAACTACCAGGAACATACAACATAATAGGAAGCAACCAAGACCAGGAAGCAGCAACCTATAAAGGTACACTAGAGTTAACATTAGACCAAAACAATAGGATTAATGCCAAGTGGACCATTAATAACAACCAAGAACAGTTAGGTACCGGGTTTTTTAAGGATAACATTTTGGTTATTAATTTTAATTACATTGGTGATGACGACGTTATTTATAAAGGCGTTGTAGTATATAAATGCATTACTCAAGACCTTTTAGACGGGTTTTGGTCAGAAAAACATGGTAATCCGTTATATCTAGGCGAGGAGCGTTGTTTTAGGCAAGGTGCACAGCAAGAGGTGATTAATTAAATTAAACTCCCATTTATATTAGTTTAAAACCGCACTATTAATACCATGTGTTGGATAATGGGCGTTGTTTTTTGACGACTTATAAATATCACTGAAAACCGTTACTAAACTTCATACATAATATATCAATTTTGTGATCTAAGCAAATAGATAGACTTATGGATTATAAAACAATGTTACAATTGCCTGCACTAGATATTAGTGAGGTGGTAACACTACTACAACAGATAGCAGATAAAGAAAGACATCAAGACAAACCTAATATGCCAATGGTAACCATTACCACGCATACTAGCAGCGCGTCTGGTATTTTTGTAAACTATGATAGTACAAAAGGAGTGATTTTGTTATGCGAATTATACGATCGTAAAGCCCAATTACAGTACTTACAATCTAGTAGCATCGCTTCGGTTTCCATTCGTAATATAGAAAGTTATGCTTACCTGTTATCAGACGGCACCATCGCGTTTACGCCACCAGCAGGTAAAATACCAACAATGCTTCAACTTAAAAAAGAAATGAATAGTGTGGCGCTAGACCTAAAAGCAACCTTAAACAAACAGATTGCTGTAACTTATAGTTATCAGGACACCCCTAACGATAACCAAAAATACTACGCACATAGTTCCATAAGCTTACTAAAAGATACGATGGCTAATATCGCGAAGGATAACTTATCCAAAGCAGCGTTTACAGAGTCGGTATCTACAATTCAATTTAATTTAGATACAACAAATGCGGTAAGCTTAGCAGCCGGAACCTTGTCCATAACTTTAGACGTATCTAAAAGTTTAAAAAGTGTAGCGTCTGCGCACCAATTACAAGAACTAATCGAAGCATGTTTGTAGTTAACCCTGCAACATAATAGTATATAATCAATAATAAATTCAACTATGGAAACATCAGATAATAATACCAAAATAGAATTACTAATCAGAAAAGATAACACTATAGAAAAACTATTTGCACTAAGTCAGTGTGATTATAATTTTTCGACACATTACTATCAAGAGGAGCAAGACCGTATGCCTATTGAAGTTAATCTTTCTGGAGGCATAAAAGAGGCTATAGATCCTTTATTTATCCAATGGATTTCTAACCAACCAGGAAAGTGGTCTGGTAGTCTTAAAATCTATCATGACAATAGTGACCAACCAACTATTGAGCTTGTCTTTGAAGAGGCAGTAGCAACAGGATGTAGTCAATCGTTTACGGAGTATAACACACAATTAAACGAAGCCTATTTTAATACTATTTTAAAAGGCGTGGTTTATAACAGTATACCATTAAGTTAATAGCTAATTTAGATTGTTAGAATTAGCCTTTAAGCGTGGCTGCTTAAGGGCTTTTTCGTGCGCTAAAGTCAGCGTAACCTTTGCATTATAAGTAGTGTTAATAGTAGCAACAGTACGACTAAAAAAAGCGGAACATAAAAGGCATAAAAAAAAGGAAAACGATAGGGTTTTCCTTTTTTTAATTCAAATACGGTTAGTACGTTTATAACGTGTTTTCTAAGTAATCACGAATTACTAAATCCGTATAATAGCCACTGTGGTGTCCGCCCCAACACGCTGTTAAACTAAAGACACCAGCATCTAATGTAAGTGCTTTGTTGTCTTCCGCACCTTCGTTAGGGATACAAAACACTTCAATAGTATTAATCCCTTCCTGCACAGCTTCCTTACCCATAGTATCATTACAAACTTCTTTTAAACCATCTGTAAGACGTTGTAAACACACACTTGGTACAAATTTAATAGAATCGATATCAAACGTATCCCAGTTAATAGTTACAGGAACTGGTTTACCCACGATGTCATTAATTTCTTTTTGGTAATCTGCTAAATATTGATCTTCAATAGATTTTGCTGCTTTTCTTTCTTTTAATCCCATGATACCTATTTTAAGTGTTATTGATAGTTCAAAGGTATTTTAACACCACATAAATAAAACACCTCATTTAAGTGAATGTTAAATCTCACTGAATTCCGTGAGGCGCCCACTTTTAAATAAGTCTAATTTTATTGTATAAATAAAAGACTATGAGAATTGCAATTATATTAGGGATTTGTCTGTTGGTTATCGTGCTGCTAGTTGCAAATTTTACGCGACTAGTTGGTGGCATTTCAAAGCAACACGCCGCCACTAATTTAGAGGCGTATTTAAAGATTAAGTATCAGGATGAGGTTAGTTATAAATGGTTAAAGCGCTTTTTTAATAGCGGAAACATGGATCCTAATATGTTTACCGTCTTGTTATATAATATGGATACTCCTGAAATCGAATTTTATTGTCATATTAATCTAAAGACCATTTTAAAAGACAATGCAGTAACTAGTGGAGGCACGGAACAAAACACGATTAATGCGCGCTATTTGGCAGCCACAAAACGTTACGATACTAGACAAGCCATAAAGCGCCTGTTTAAAACCGAATGTCCCACAATAACATTTAATACTAATACTATTGACTTGGCTTTAGAGGCCAATTTAGAGCCGGACGCCTTACAAGAATTAGTGAAACGTTTTATAGTGCGTTTAAATTATTTTTATCAAGATTTGGGCATCTACTCGGATATCGCCATTGTTATAAAAACACCTGAGCATCCCGACGGGTTTCTGGAAGTGCCACTGGAGGTGTTTGATAGTAAATGGCATAGCGCCTCTTTTATGTTATCGGAAAAAGCATCAGGTCTAAAAACGGTGGAAACTTCTATTTTAAAAAAGGTAAACCAGTATTTAAGGCAGTCACAACCTAACTTTAAAATTTATAACGCACAAAAGATTTTCTTGGATAAAACCACATTGTCAAGAGCCGCTTGGGTGCATTATCTTAGTGACACAACCATTGATAATGGCGGAAACACCAAATGGCAAAACCCCTTAAAAGGTGTGTATGTAACGTATTTTGATTTTGAAACACATCATATTTATAAAGGCGATTTACTCACGTCTAATTATGATACATTGTCTTACGACGAAACCCTAGTACAATTAAAGGACGCCCTCCAAACAGAAGGTGTTTTGGCATGGTAATGCAACCCTGTATTTTTGGGCGCGTTTCCAAATGAAGCCAATGCAATTACTTTAAACGTTGTAATTAATCGAATAACCCAGATTCGATTGCATATTTTACAGCACCAGTCGTGGTTTTAGATCCCGTTTTTAGTAAAATGTTTTTGCGATGCGTTTCTACAGTATTAACAGAAATAAATAATTTTCCTGAAATTTCTTTAGAGGTTAACTCTTCAGCTAAAAGCGCTAAGACTTCTTTTTCTCGCGGTGACAGCTCAATGTTTTTATACTTTTTGCGTTCAAAAACGCTTTCCATATAACGCTGTTTTATAATTTCAGAAAAATACTGTTCGTCACCAAGTACTGTTCTAACAGCTTTTTGTAATTCGTCTTTACTAGTAAATTTAGGCACAAAACCATCCGCTCCTTTTTGTATTACTTTATGTACCGTTCTGTGGTTATCAAGCATGCTTAGCATAATAATTTTTACGCTGCTGTGTTTTTTCTTGATTTCAGTAAGCAACTCAATACCATCCATTTTTGGCATATTAATATCGCTAATAATTAAACCAATTTCAAATTGATTTAGTAATCTAATCACTTGTTTCCCTTCGGTAGCTAAATGGACTTCAGCAATTTCTTCCATATCACTTAATATGGTATTAATGCCCTCTAAAAACATTAAGTGGTCGTCTGCTATAATGATGTTTGTTTTCTTCAAAATGATTTAGTTTATAGGAATATCTATGGTAATTGACGTTCCGTTTCCAGAGCCACTATCTATATCTAAAGTCCCTTGAACTTTTTGTAAGCGCTCTTTAATATTACGGAGTCCTATTCCTTGTTTTTTATTGGTTTTAAACCCTTTTCCATTATCATGCACAACAATGTTTAAATAGGCGTCATGCTTTGTTAATTGGACGTCTGCTTCTGTTGCTTTTGCGTGTTTAATAATGTTGTTTATTAACTCTTGCACAATTCGGTAAGCATCCGCTAATAGGTCTTCTGGTAGTTTGTCAATGTCTTCTTCCGGAAAGATAAAGGTTTGAATGGTTAACGTTGTGTTATTAGTAATCTGATCAACAAAATCGTTTAAAAAACTAGTAAATCCTATTTTAGAAAACGATAACGGATGTAATTGATGTGATAAGCTACGGATGTCAAAACAGGCATTGTCTATGGCTTCTCCAATACGTTTGGCCTGAGAGGCATCTTCATGTTTTTCAGAATAATGCTCAAATGCTAATTTTATACCCGCCAAATCACTTCCAATACCATCATGTATGTCACGTGCTAATCTAGCACGCTCTTCGTCTTGACCTTCTTGATAACGCTCGATAACAGATAATTTATGATCTTGAATCATTTGATTAATTTTCTGTTTTGCATTTTCTTCTTGCTGCAGGTTTAATTCCTTTTGTACGCGTAAACGTTGGATGTAAAACAGTCTTAAAACTATTAGTGTAATTAAAACCAATACAAATCCACCAATAAAAGCATTTCTAACAAAGCGTTGACGTTTTAAAGTCAGTTCTGCTTTTTGTAACTCGGCATCACTTAATTTTTGTTCTTTTTCTAATAATGCAATACGTGTTTCTTTTAACTGTGTTTCATACCGTTCTTGGATTTTAGCAACGTACTTTTCTTTATCAAGAGAGTTTTGTTCGGCGACAGTCGTTACCCCTTTTTGGTAGTATTTTAGAGCATTTTCATAATCGTCTGCTTCTTGATATAATTGTGCTAAGTTTTTATAAATATCAGACTTATAACTTAACAACGATTGTGTTTCGCCTATGGCTAAAGCTTCCTGGAAATAGTTAATAGCGTCCTTGGTACGTCCCAATTTACTGTTACACAAACCTAAATCGTTAAGCACAATAGCAATATCAGAATTAAACTTAAGTGCTTTTAATAAGGTCAACGTCTTTTTTAAAGCGACTATGGCTTCTTCGCAACGTTCTTCTTCCACAAGCATTTGCGAAAGGTTAATATTTATATACGCTATAACTGCTTTGTTGCCTTCTTTTTCGCGGTAACCAAGCACGGTTTTATAATGCTTTCTAGCGTCGTCAAATTTATCTTGTTCTTTTAAAATATTTGCAAAATTGAATAGGGTAGTCAACACACCATCGTCATTTCCTAACTCGCGATACAAGTTAGCAGCACGATCTAAGTTTTCAGTTGCTTTTGTAAAGTCCTTTTGTAGCACATACAAGGTTGCTATATTCTGATATGCATTGGCCTCTTGCATTTTATTATCATTGGTCTCAGCAAAACTTAAGCACATCATAAAACTATCCATAGCCTTAGGATATTCGCCTAGGTTTTTATAGCCTAAAGCCAGTATATTGTAACAGGCAGCCAAGCCACTTTCAAGGTTTAGTTTTTTTAATAAAGCAATCGCTTCTGTAGTTTTACTAATGGCACTTTTATAGTCTCCAGAGATGTTTCCTAAATTCCCTAATGCATAAAGCGCTCTAACCGTTTGAAGATCGATATCTAAACGTTTACTTTCTTTCAACCACTCTTCAGCAGCTTTTTTAGCGACAATAGGATTGGTGTATAGGTTTTTACCATAGACTACGGATAGCGAGTCTATTAATGGTGTATTATTAGAGTTTTGAGCTATAACCACGACATGGAGTCCTAAAAATAGGAGTAGCGTGAGTAAGGTCTGTTTTAAGAATCGTGTCATTTATAAAAAAAACGTAAATTTAAGAGGTTTAGACAAAATAAGTGGCGCTTATTGTTGTTTTGATTTGTAATAATGCTTCTTTTTCGACGTCTGTAAGTCCGCATTCTAATCTACTAGCATATTCTAATAAATTATGTCTTAAAAATAAGTCGTTTGTATAATGCTGATCCGCATAGGTTTGTTCTTCTTTTGCTATAAATACACTAGGGTTGTCATTGCTTAAATGCATTGCTGTGTACTTATGAAACGCCGATATATTACCAATACCTTTGGAGCAATCTCTAAAAACGCTAGCAAACATATTATTAAAAGCTCTTGGAAAGGCGTAAAAAGAGGTTTTTGGATAGCTTTGTAATAATTCTGAAAACACCTTGTAGGCTTCTTGATAATTGTCTTTGTCTAATATTATTTGACCGTAGTCATAATCTGTTCTCCAGTTTCGGGCTTCGGGAGTTTCTGTTTTGAAAATTTCACAAAGGATTTCACTTTTATCGTAATTAAACCCTTCGTTAGCGCAAGCTATCGCTAATCTTAAGTATAAGGCTTTATTGGTAGCTAAATTGGCAGCTTGTTGTAAAGCATCGGCACCAGCGACTTTGTCTCCTAAAATCCAATAGATTAAGCCATTGTTTCTGTAGTCGATAAATGTTGATGGTTGGGTTACCAAGTCGGCTGTAGTCACATCTTCTAAATCATCTGGTTTTTGAAGCGCAAATTCATAAAAACATATCCATTGCAACACAGGATAGAGGTGAGGATATAATTTGCCTTGTTCATGATTATAAATGGCGTAGTTATAACATTCTTCATAATCTTCCTTTTCAAAAAGGGCTTCGACACCACAATTTATAGTTTGGCAATAATCGTTATCACCCGTTTTGTAAAAGCCAACTTCTTTATGTAAATCTTCTAAAAAAGCGTCGTAATTATGGTTTTTTCTATGGTATTCCATACGCATATTATACAACCAAGGTGCGTAGGAATGTGCTGGGTGTGGAAAATCCTCAAGCGCTTCATTTATAACCTCAAGCGCAGCATCGTGTTGTTGTAAATTAACTAAGGCACGAGCTTGAAAAAATAAGGTTTTTAGTGTTGGGGTTTGTCCTTTGTGGAATTGCTTTACAATGTCTAAAATACCTTGCCAGCTTTTAATACGGTTATTAACTTCTAGAAGATAAAATAGATATTCGCTTAAGCGTAACCCATTTTTAAAGGCTTCATGATATGCGGCACCTGTTTGATTATAGTCTTCTTTTGAGTAAAAATATTTAGCTTTTAAGACTAATAATAAGGGGTTTTTAGGGTTTTGTGCTAAACCTTGTGTGACACAAATATTAAAAATGTTGTCATCTCCAGTATGATAATAAGCCGAATTACCAACAAGTAAATAATGATGTTGTGCCAATTGCCAACCTGAGTTTGCTAAATCTTGCATGTAGACTTTATACTGGTCAAACGTACTAAAATTATCCTCGGGGAATTCTGGTGTTTTTGGCGCTCTTAAAATTTGTGCTACCAAATCATAACGCATAAATGATTGGGCATAATCTGCTAATAAGTAGCGTGTGGTTGGTGTTAAATCCAATAGCTTCCATTCCGTCTGCCAACGTTGCGCAATCTCTACAGATTTGCTATTCCAAATAGACAGTTGAATGTGGATTAAGGTTTTACTTTTTGGATCTAAACGTGGATCCATTTCTAATCCTGTTAAGGCGTCTAGATTGTGTGTTGCTGAAGCTAGTGCTAATACGTCGTTATAATGGGCAGCTTCCTCAGAAGTGCATAACTTTAGTAATTGTGCAGTTTGTATGTCATGTAGTAAAAACCGAACTTCGGTTAAGGCAGGATAACATTCTAAAATGTATTCTAAAATTAAAATGGCATCAGCATAACGCTTGTCGTGTTGCAATTTTAAAGCATAATGCAGGTGTAAGGTATCGTTATACGGAAAAGCAACTACTGCTTTCTTGTATACAGACGCATCGCATTGGGTGTAGTAACTACAAATCAATTCGTAATCCGAAGCTTCGACTTCACCAATACTTTCTAAAGCTTCTAAGTATGATTCCATAACAGGCATATTTACGTCTTCAAAAGCGCAGATGTACAACATGACAATGCGGTAAAACCTTGCGTAATCTGTTTCTTCAAGTTGTTCAAAATGTTCTTGAACTACAGTAATATGGGACGCTAAATGGGAATATAGATTGGCTGCATACAGTTGTTCTGCACGCGTAATATGTTGTATCAGGTCTTTTCTTGTTATCATCATTTGTTCCATGTTTTAAACCAATAGGCATGTTTTACATAAAGACGTTGGTAGTGCTCCCAAAGGGTTTTAGAGCCTGGAAATTTGCTATTGTCTTGCTCTGTCGCACCCAAAACAAATTCGTCTCCCAAACACACATTACGATGGAATGCTCCCCAACTAGAAAAAGTCGATTTAATAGTCTCATTAGCATCTTCCATGCGCAGTAGTAACTCATCTGTACCTATAAAGCCAACGACTGTTGCTAAGCGCATCAGATAAATGTAGTAGGATAACTCATACCCAATTAATAGGTGCTCTTTTAAAGTGAAACGGTATTTCCATACCATTTTATAGTTGTGTTTAAGCCTTGGGTGTTCTTGTGCATTATATTTGGCATCAAACGTTGTGGTGGTATCCATTCTAAATTCGGCTGCCAATTTAGAAAAAGTATGAGACACCATTTGTCCACTTTGGTAACGTTGTAAGCTATTGCGTAAATGCAAACCCGAGGTAATGCCATTCAGTTTTAAAAGCCTTTTGGCTTGTTTGACTTGCATTTGGTCTTCACTATTAAAACCAGACCAAGTGCTGAGGTCTGCAGTATTATAATTTTTTTTAAGTAGCAAAGCCGATAAATTTAATTGCTCTTGTATTTGTGGTGTTATATCTGCTGTCATTATCTACGTATTTAAATCGGTTACAACTTGTAATAGAGTCGTTTTTAAAGGATCAGCATAGGCTCCAGAATGTGCCATAGCTTTTAACCCCAAAGCGTAGGACATAGCCATATCGGAACCTTTGGCTAATTGTACAAATAACTGTCTACATAAGTTACCATAGGTTTCTAATGGTGTTTCTGGTGCTAAATCTGGATCTAGTAATGTCATGTATAATGCTTGTATATATTGGGTTTCTATACCTGAATCATTTTGCGATAACCACGATTTTAAAGCATCTATTTTGGTGTGTAAAACTTGCAAAAGGGTAGTTTCGCAAACGCCTTCCGTTTTATAATGTTCTAAATTGTGTAATACTGTTGTAATGGTTGTTTGGTCTATTGGGATGTCTTTTGTGTCTATTTTCGATAACTGGCCATGTTCCCGAAGTATATTAATTTCTGGTGTTGGAGCTTCCTTAAAGTGAAAGCTATAACAACTTTGAATTATAGTACTTAAAGTCGTGTTATTTTTAAATCCAAAGGTTTCATCACAGCTATAATTTTGTAAAAACAGCACTGTATTTTGGTCTAGTTTATCTTTTTTTAATATTTCAAGAACATCAGATAGATAGGTTTCAATTTGCGAGGCAATCATAGTAAAAACGCTATTTTGAACTTGTTTTTGCTTGCTTTTTTTATGAAAATGCACAATACGATTAATGGCTTTATTTAAAAAGAAGGTTGTATCATCTTCAAGACTATTAAAATAAAGTCCTGTGCGTAAACCTTGCGTTTTTAACATGTTAGATACCCAAACAGCTTCTGTGGTTAGACTGTAATAATAATCGCCCAAAAAGTTATACCACGCTTGTATGACATTAAGGTGTAATGGCGTTTCTATATTTATATAATGCGATTGCGCAAACGTATTACATTGGTCTTTTATAACAGGATCAATATTTTTAAGCGCCCAAATCTCGTTAACGCGCGTATAGTTCCCTGATTGGACACACAATGTGCTTAAAATACTAACCAATAATGGTAGGTTATTGGTTTTTATAGTGTCTGAAGCTTCTGTTGCAGTGTGCGCTAATGCTAGAGCATAGGTTTGTAAGACCTCACAATCGGCTTCGTTATATAGCGTTAATAAAGCTTCTCTAGCATCATAAAAGGCAAGGACTAAAAACTGATTTAAAGGATTTTCTATTCCTGATGTTTTAAAAGGTTCCAACCACGCTTTTAAATTATGTTGAATCTGAAATACGGTTGTAATTAGAAATTCGCCAGTAATTTGAAAGTCACTATGATCCAATCGTAAAGTTGGTAGCGTATGTTTTGTGTTTTCAATTAGTAATTTATAGAATAGAGTATTATAAGCTTCAGTTTGACTGACAACACCCGTTTTTGGATGACACTTTTCAAACCAAAACGGAATACATTCCGCAGGAAGCGTTGCAGTGTTACTGTTACTTAAAATAGTGTTTCCGTGGTCTTTAAACGCTTCGGTATAAAAATTACTACTACCATCTACTGTTAACCAATCTAAGAATCTTAAATAACATGCATCTACTTGAGATTGTGGGATGTTTGTATCAAGTGTACTAAACACTAAAACATCACCAGAATCCCATGTTTTACTACCTAAAGTCTTAATTAATGGATACAAACCTTCAGTGGTTTTAATGTGTAATAAGGCAGTGCAGTGGTCTTCAATAAATAAAAAGCGTTCTTTAATGGCACGCAATGCAGCTGTGGTAAACTCTAAATTAGTCGCGTAAAATTGTGCTAAATCAAAGCTAAACCAAGCTGCAACTAAATTGTAAGCACCCGGTTTTTGTGTTTTTCCAACCGGAATAATATCATGGATTTTGGTTATTAATGCTTCCCAATTACCCTCTTGAAAATGATTAACAAAGGACTGCTGTATAGTAAAATAATGTGCTGTATACGTTTGATTTTTATCACAAACGTAGTAAAGTCCGTTTAAAATATCATGTTTTAAACACTGTTGTACGATAAACGCGGAGCTGTTACTGTCTCTAGTATCAAACACAGTATCTATTAAAAATTGTGTGAGCGGAACAGAAGCAGCAGACGGACTGTGTACTAAAAGTTTTATAACATCAAAAACACGAGTTTTAAGCTGTTCTGTAATAGTATTAGAAGTAAATAAGCTTAAGCTGAATTTTAAAAAAGTAACCAACAGTTCGCTACTTTTTTTATCAGGATAATAAGCATTGTTTACCAAAGGAAACCAAGAGGCTACAAATTCTAATCCCTGAGTTTGATCTGCATAAATCTCAGGATGGTAGTATAGTTTTTGAGCCAATGCATTTGTAAAAACAGGGGGTGTTGATTGGTTGGTTAAGCTGCTTTTTGTGCGTGTATAAGTTTCCGTATCTTGATAGTTTAATAATTCTAAAGTGGTCGCTAATGCTTTTGCTTCACTCGGATTTAAAGCATTTGTGTTTATTGTGGCGTCTATTTTTGTTTTAAAAATCACTGACATTATCTGTTGTTCTTTATTAGCAATACCATGGTTTCGGTATCAAAAACGAGTTGAATAATTAGTTTACAACAAAGTTCCAATTAACATTAGGTTTTTTTATCCCTGAAAAGGGTGATTTTTTGTTTTTCAGATAATAAATACCCTTAAATAATTATAATATCACGGAAAACAACGACTAGATTTTATAACGTAGTAAGTATCTTTGTCGTACTTAAAATACAGGTATGATAACATTACGATTAACACCAACTAGTTTTGAAATTAATGCGGTTTCTATAACATTTCCGGTCGCTATAAACAGTTTAAAAGACTGTCTTAAGGCTAATTTTAGACAGACTAACACCAAAAACAACACCTTGTTTACTTGGGACGATTTAGGGATTATAGCTTATTCTGAAAATGGTGAGTTGGTAGATTCTTTGACTTTAGAGTTAGAACCTGAAGCTTACGATTTTAGTCCAAAAAGTATATTTTCTGGGACGTTTTATTTTAAAGATGAAGACATTTCTAAATATTACAACAGTCACAAAAATGAGCGTGTCGAGTTGTTTGATGGCGATGATGGCGGCGCTTTGGTCTTAAATAATATTAGTGCTTGGTTTGATGTTAATGACGATGCTATAAGTGCTATCGAAATTAGTCCATACCAATCCTATACCAGAGGCGAAGGGATTCCTAAAGATAAATACACTATAAAACCGTTGGATGAAGCAGTGCTCCATTTTACCGATTTTGGATTTAAATTATCTGTTATTGAAACGCTGATGTACGAAAAAGAAGTGTTGTTACCTAAGTTTGATCTTTACGAATTTGCGAATTGGTACCAACCACGAAAGATAGATATTGACGCGGAAGGCTATGATCCTATTCCAGAAGCAGAACAGTATTTTAAAGACTTGCCAATACCGTTGCGTTTGGCTTCAGAACTAACTGAAATCTATCAAGATGGTGGGAATGATATTTATATGAATCTAGCACCTTTTTCTGGTGGAGCAGTAACGTTTTGGGATATTGAAAGTACTGAGGACGTAAAACAGTTTCCTAATTTAAAAACGGTAACATTATGCTACGCAGAAGAGAAAGCTTATAATGAGTTTATAGAAATGGGAATTAAAACCGAGTGGCTGTAACACCATAAAAATAAAAGAAATACAATCTAAAGCACGCTAATATAGCGTGCTTTTTTGTGTTTTAAAATCTGCTGAATACTCAGAGTCTACAATTAAGTATTTATGGATATCATTAATTTCAGTGATAAAGCGCAGCATCCTAAAATCTAATTTTGTCATGTACAATTAAAACAACAAGATCATGCGATTACAAATTACAAGTAATACAGCTATTCTTTTTAATTAAATACCACAAGATTAATCCGCTATTTATATACCATTTCAAAACACGCTTTTACTATGAAAAAACCAATATTTTTTTTCGCCTTATTATTAGTTTTATTAATGTCTTGCAGTCAAAAAAGTTATACGGTTATGCATGCTGACACTTCTGTTTTAACAGGAGATGAGGTGGCTTACCACTTATCAAAAGACCTATTAAAATTAGAGATTATTTATACTTTAAACGAACCAAAATTGTATAAAACTAGCGCCAATCATCCGCTTATAAGTAATAACGCTAAAGTGACTATTGAGGATCCTATCAAAATCACAAAATTATTGGTAGCAGATACATCACAAACTTTTTTTATAACGGGTCAAAAACTATCAGATGCCTTTTTTGTAAATACGGGAGAAACTGCACAAAATAGTATTGCAAAAGACACGGTAATAATTGATGCTAATCACATAAAAAATGGTAATGCGTTATCCTTTTTAACGGATTCTAATATTGAAGTAGGCGCATATAATTCGGTTTTAGAAATAAAGAATAATATTTCAAAAATCACGACTAAAGATGAAGCCGAGTTTACATTAGAGCTATTGCATTTATACAAAAAACAATCGATAAGAACAGGCCATGACGTAAAGCGTTACATAAAAAAAACAAAGCTAAAATATACGGTCATTATTGATCCATCACAACGATACGCCAACCAAGGTCACTGGTCTGAAATAAAAGGCGATAAAATCTACCACACCATCGCACCTGATTATCTTTTTGGAGAACAAGTGACGTTAAACGATGTGGTGACGCTAGAGTTTCCAATGCTTAAAACGGATAGTTTACCATCAGTAAGTACTCAAAAACCATTAGAAGGCGTGGTGTATCGTAGTTTACCTGCTGTAAATTTTACGCTTTCGCTGAATGATACTCGTGTGGCATCAGATTCATTATCACTAACACAATTGGGTACACTTAAAACCATGTCTGTAAAAGATTTAGAAAGATCTAACGAAGCTTCGGTCTTGTTATTTAAATCTACAAAACAAGAAAAAACATTTAAAACCGAAGAAAAAATGGAGCAATTGGAGTACGATTCTAGTAAAGCAATTGAAGCGTCTCAAAGAGCTATTAAAAGTGAATATAAAGCAAAATTGAATGACATCGATGCTCTTATAAAAACAATAGAAACACGTAAAAGTGACTTGTAGTTAACCTTAAGTAAATTTTAAAAGTATTTATACCCTAAACCAATGTCAATACACAAACTAACAGTACTACTTATTCTAATTGTTTTGACGTCTTGTAATAATCAAATGGTTGATTCTAAAACTTCAAAAAAGACTTTAGGGTTTCAAGAGAAACAAAATAGTGTAGTGCAAGATTTACAAGGTTTTATTCCAGAAGGCTATGCCATTATCAGGTCAGGTGGTAAGTTTAATAAAGTCAAAGCCGATCTAAATACGGACGGAATTTATGACTACGTCGTGTTATTGTCCAATGGGATGGAAAGTAAAGATTATGCTGATGCAACACGTGTGACGCTTGCCATATTTGAAGGACAAACGGATGGTACGTTTAAGCTTAAAAACCAAACAGGTAATTTGACCTACGCTTTTATTTACACTGCTGTGGAACAACGGTTAAAAGTTATAAATAACACCGTAATTATTTTAAGGCATCAATCCATGAGACATGATTACGAGTTAAAGTTTAAATATGAAGCAGACTATGATGACTATATGCTAATTGGATCAGACTATAATAACTACGGAAACGCCATGCATATTGGTGCTGGCAACGTCAGTACCAATTTTGTGTTTGGTGTCCGAAACGAAACAATTGACTATATAAAAACCACGTATTTAAATACAGTATTACAACCTATATCAGTGGTTAATGCAGACAATGTATATGATTTGATTAGTGATTAGTCTGTACAGTAAAAACGAATAATGAATTAAAACTAACAAGCATTTTAAATAATACAAATGGAAACAAATTTAATTATAGAATCAGTTGAAGACGCCGGAAACTTGTTTAATAAACAGTATAACGCATTTATTACAGCCCAACCACGAACAGTCACTATTGAAGATGATACATTTACACTGTTTAGTTTTGAAAAAATGATTGCATTAACTAACATAGACGGTTTAGAAGTTAGCGAAGCACGCGCTTTAAAAGGCTATGTTAAGACTTTAAAAACTATTTTAGGGCCTACAGTTAATGATCAAAAAGGAAAAAAATGGTCCATGTTAATGTTGTCCAGCAGCATCACTATTGGTAATAATGCATCAGGAGATTTATTATTTATAGATAGACATGATAGTAAGACATTGTATGTTTTTCGTCATGATGATGGCAGCTTGTTTAAAACCAAATGGACTTTGAGCAAATTAATTAAAGCCTATTCTGAATAACTTTTAAACTAATAAACCTCAAGTTTAAGCATATAAAAAAGACCAACTACAAAGCTGTAATAGGTCTTTTTTTTGAGTTATAGTTAAAAAATAATGGTGTTATAACTGTGTTTTTTAGAATTTAAAAAGGTAAAATTAAAAGGTGTTGTTTAGACCGCAATACGGTTAATAGCGTCCATCTTTTTAAGTATGATAGGTACAAATAAAGCAAACTTAGCATTAAACTCCTCCTGTGTTTTTGAAGTGTTTAAATTATTACCCATAGTGACCCAAGTTGTGTATAAAGCATCTTCAAAATCAACATTATCTGTGTCAATATTTAAGGCTTTAATCAGGTTAAAATTTTCATCTTGATTATAAAACCCTGTGGCATTAACTATTTCAAACACTAACTCAAAGATACTTCTGGTTTCTAAAAGCTCGTTAATTTTAAGTTGTGGTTCTTTGGATCCACTTATGGCATCAAACACATCAACCATTAAGTTTTGGATTCTGCCATTAATACTAAAGTCTAAATATTTCAAATCTTTTAATTTTAAATTATTAAAAAGTATTTACCGTTAGTTGGTTTTAAATAGCGGTAAATACTTCTTGTTTTTCTTTTTTTACGCTTCTTTATTCTGATAATGGAATATGTCCTGTAATACGTCCTTCTTTTACAATAAATAAAATATCAGAGATCTCTGCATTTCCAAAACTGTCGTCATTCCAAGTGTACTCATGTAGGTATACAAACTTATTTAGTAATTCCTGATCTGCATCTCTAGAAATAGCCATCATACATGTACGTCGTGCTAATGATACAAGTAACTCATCTGCTTGTAACATCTCGTGCGCTTTTAGCATGTGTGAAACGGATAAGATTCTTTCGCTAGAAAAATCATTACCGCTAGAGGTGACTACTTTGTTATCAAATGTTTCAGAATATTCAAATACGGTTTCGTAATTTTCTAAGTTTTGAAATGCTTGTTGCGTGATTTGTTGACCATCCATAGTTTCTAAGTGTTTTTTTGTTAAAAACACAAAATTATCTGGAGTATCTATACCGTAACCAATAACAACCTTAGGTCCGTTTTCAGAATTTATTAAATTAGAATTTAAAGCGCCTGCTTTAAGACCAACCCAATGTCCTGGTTTTAAAATTGGGTAGATTTTTTGATCACTTTGCTTTGTTTGCTCAATGATTTTTTCCAACTCTTCTTGAGATTTTTCTTTTCCGTGAATGACTTTGCTCATAATACTATTTGTTTAATTATTTACTACAAATTTATAATTGAACGCTGTTTTTATTATCACGGTATTCAGCCATTTACAGATTTAATGGTTTGCTTTTTGAACATAAAAAAAGGTGTAATACGCTTGTAAACACCTTATGGTTATAAAAATTTATGTATGGATTGTAGTGTGTAAAAAGGCTCTTTTTTTTTAAAGCACAAAGCTGATCTTTTATGTTTTTAGTGCATTCTCTGTTAAATCTGTTAAAAATTTATCTGCATCTTTATAGAGCATCTTTTTTTTAGGGTATGGATTATGTAATGCTACTGTTGGTAATTTAGCTTCAAGTATTTTATTCATATAATCCAATTTTTCTGGATATTCATAGAATAATTTTCCTTTTGGGAAATCATTTTTCTTTTGCCATAATTCAAATTCTTCAGAAAAGCAGTTATGATTTGGTCTTGTTATTTTCTTAAATAAATCCTCATCAATGATTTTAGCAAAACGATACAGTCCATGTATTTCCGAAGCGAAACATTTTGCAAGCATATTATGACGTTTGGAAACTGAGTGTTTCATCTTTTGATATGCTTTGCAAAGTTCTATCAGACAATTGCTAGCATCTATTTCGTTTTTATTTATTAAAGCTTTAAAATATAGAATTACATGTTTTTCCCAAGCGGTAATTTTTTTGACAAGAAATTTGTCAGCCTTTTTTATAGCTTCATCTTTCAAATCGAATTGTTTGTAATAAAGAATTTTTAATAAATTAACTGAAACCTCTGTGTAATAAGTTCCTTTAGATTGCGGTAGGTTTTTTGGAAAAAATGAGTCAATAATTTCAAAATCATTGCAAGAAAAAGAGTTAAGTGCATTAAAAAGAACATTGCAATGGTCAGTTCCGCTTGCTAACATGCTTCTACTTATAATAATTTGTCTTGATGTTTGATATAGAACATTATTTAGGAAGTGGTAATCATGTTTTTGAAAAGCAATGTAAAACCCAAAGTCATTTATTGATTTTAATAAGGAGACATAAGATTTTGTCTTTTTATTATCATCCTTTTTATCTTTCAAGTATTTTTCAAAAGACTTTGTATCCCAAGCAAATAATTGGTCCCAAGTTTTTGGTGGATAAGAATACCCCCATTTATCCAGACTTTCCTGAGAAATTTCTTCATAAAGTTTTATGTATTTTTCTGTAAACTTCATTAGTATTCTACATTTTGCTGATTTAGTTCAAATTACTGCTAATTTTGAAATAATAATATTAATACTCTAAAAACATGACGTGATTAGGATTACTATGTGTTTTTGAAATATTAAAATTATAAGCTCCAGCTATTTTAAAGCCCATTTTATTATAAAACTGAATGGCTTTTTTGTTTTCTACCCAAACGACTAACCACAACCCCTTTTGATTATGTTGTTTAGATAGTGCAATATTAAAATCTAACAAAGTAACACCTAATTGTTTGCCTTGAAAAGCCTCTAAAAGATAAATCCTGTCTAATTTGGTGATGTTTTTGTCGGTAATATTATCGTTAGGCGTTTCTAATTGAATTTTAGAAAATCCTGCCAATTGGTTATCGTAATACAGTAAATGGTATAGCGCCTTTTTGTTTTCAAACTCTTTAAAAATAGTGTCTGTATTGTAGGTGTTTAAAATAAAACGGTCAATATCTTCCTTTGGCGCACTGTTACCATGAGACTCTCTAAAGGTCTGTTGTCCTAATGTTGCAATTATTTCTGAATCTTCAGAAGTTGCTTTTATAATTTTAATCATTTGCCTTAAAAATGCTAAACTGTAGTGTGTATTTTATTTTGCAAAATTAGGTGTTTATGTAATATGAAATCTAAATTATTTGTCTAGAATTAATGTTTTAAGGTGAATGGTTTTAGTATCAATTAATTGAAAGAGCCTTTACCTAAAAGGTTTTTGTATGTAAAAGTGAAACGTCTACGTCAAATATAGTTTTTACCAATAAGTACCAACTAAAAAGGTTAATCTTATAAAAGCAATGACGCTTTCTGAGGTTAATTGTAAAGGAGCTTTTAAGTCGGTAATCTCTTGATCATCCACAAATACAACAAATAATCCGTCTGTAAAGGCTAGTAATACATTGTCTATTGCTTGTTGTTGGTTGGCCAAATTAGTATTGGTAATTTCTCCAAAATCAACTTTACCGCTGTGGGCTTGTTCTTGAATTTGTCTAGGCGTTAAAAATCCAATGACATTTACAGTTGTGCGCTTTGTGTTAAAAGCATCGACTTGATTTTTGACACATGCGATTAATAATTCTTCTAAATTTTTGGGTGTATGATCTAATGTAAAAGGGACTTCTTTTACTTTTTTCTTACCTAATCTTTTTAGTTGTAACGTGAATATCATGCTATACTTATTTTTTTTGCGTTAGGGATTGTCGTGGAAAGCCCACAGTGCGATAGCACGAGGACTTGCAACAGAAAGCCCGACCTCGCCTAAGCGAGGTAACGCCCTAATAATTTAAAGTTAACTATTTATCTGTGCTAAAATAGTTGGATCTTGGATTTTGTTGTCTTCTGATAGTAATTTCATTTTTGAAATAATCTCAGCAGATTTTGGATCGTCGTCAACAAATGGTAAAAATAATCGACCTCTATGCTGACTGTGTACTGGAAGGATGGATAATGATAGTCCGTTTTTGCTGACTTGACCACTTCCTAAATGAATACTATAGTCTCCTAAAGTCCCTTTTATAAACAGGTGACGCTCTTTTACAGTAATATTTTTTAGTTTGAATAATTTTGCAGAAGCCTCGGCTAAAGCAGCTCGCATTTGCATAGTACTGTGGCTGGCTTCAGGGTCGACACCACCAACATGAGCGACGCTTACAACTAGGTCAATATCGCGCATGATTTCGCTGAAAATAACTTCAGGAATTTCTGTTAACGGAATACGATTGTAGTTGTCTATAGATTGAAAACAAATGTCTTCCAATGTTGGCGCTTCTGCATCAGAAGGCGAGTACCAGTCTGCCATAGCGTACATTGTGGCAATAAACCCGTGTTTGTGATATACTTTTTGCAAACCATCTTCCATGCTTACTGTCCAACCACGACTTCTTAAAAGTGCGACGGTTTTTTTAGGTTGTATTTGATGACCTTGGTAACGTTCTGAGCGGTTACTATGTTCACGCTCATCCGCAGTAATTAAATACAATTCTCTAAACACTTGCTTAAATGGTTGCGTAATACGCGCTGCAAACAACTGTTTTTGGTAAAGATCCCATTGTACTGCTTGGTATAAATGCGAAGCATGTGCAATAAGTAACACGTCGTCTTCTTTTAAAGGATGCGTTGTTCCGGTTGCGTCTGTTAAGTTACCTGAGTTGTAAAATCCTGTGATTTCTTTTTCTGGCACAATCAGTACTAATTTAGTTAACATCGCTTTTACAATAGGATGTTGCATCATATTATGAATTTCGAGTGCTGTAAATTGGTCTTGATTAACCATCGCGTTTTCTAATGATAAACGCGTACGACTGTACTGTTTTGATAAGTACGTTTTATTGTCTTTTAAGGCAATTACTTGTTTGTCTTTGCGCAGTTTAACAGGAATATTTTTTAAGACTTTATCTGCTTTTGTTACTTTGATTGTAGTTTTACCAAGATCTGTAATTATTAGTTCTATTACCGTGTCATCAATAGTAACAATTGCTTGTTCCATAATGGCTTTTGTGGCTTTGGCTTCCATTGCCCAGCTAAATCGGACGCGGTCTTTGTAACCTGCATTACGAGATAAATTGTCTAATGCTATTGTGACTGCAGTAGCTTCGCTTTCTTGACGTTGGGCACCAAATTGTTTGCTTTCTTTTAAAAAATCTTGGAGTAGGTTATAGCGTTTTAGTAAATCTTTTTCAGGAATGGTTTTACTTAACGGAATTAATCCCAATGCGCGTACGTAATCTTTATCGCGTTTGTCTTTAATTTTTTTAAGTGTTTCTGTGATTTTTACTTCGCCTAACATGACGCTAGAATATAGTTTTACTTGTCGGTGTCCATTACCATCAGAGATATATTTAGCAGCATCATGAAGTAGTTTCCAATTGGCTTTTCCTAGTGTTTTATATACTTTATTAAACCAATCAATATCTATAGCGCCCAAAGCGAAATCGCTTTTTGGAATGTTAGAATAACGCGAAATAATGGTTTCTTTTTCGCTGTTCATATAATCTGAAGCATGTGCTTGAAACCACCAAACTGCATTGTTTAGGCTTTCTATGTTAAGATATTGGCCAACAACTTCCGCCCATTGCGTGGCATAACACGCTAGTTCTATTAATCGTTTTTCAGGTAAATTAGCTTGGTCTGCCAATCTTGCAAAATCGGCATAACTTTCCGTGTCTTTAAAGGTTGTCTTTTTTAAGATATTACTAAAAATAGTTTTTTTACTGTCTCCGTAATAACTGTAACCACGTTCAAAATTATCTTTTCCTAAACGTTCTAAAACTCTAAAAACATAGTCTACACCTTCAACTTTATGGATGGAATTTATATATTCTGTAGCAGGCGTAATTAAATCGCCACGCTCTAATTCGGTTTCTAATAAATTAGTTTTTAAAGGAAGAAAAACGTGCTTAGGTACCATGTCACGTTCAAAGCCATTTTTGTAATTCATCCTGTAATTAAAACCACCATCAATAACCGTCATTAATGATTTTGAATGTAGGGCTTGAAACAGTAAGTCGTCGTCTTTTATTAAGCCTTTTTTATAAAGATTTAAGGTGATTTCTATATTAGGAAATTCTAAATTACGTGGCTTTTTATTATTTTCAGTAATGACTTTTATATCTGTAGCAACATCAGGATGAGATATGTTTTGAGCAATTAAATACATGTTAAGACACCAATATTTTAAAAGCTCTTTATTAGAAAATTGATTTAAATAATTAAGACTGAAACTTGGTGTTAAGGGAAGGATAATACTAGTCCAATGGTATGTTGTTGTATAGTATTTGTCGCTGTCCTGAAAAGTTTTAAGCTTGTATTTATTAGGGAAATTAGCAATCATGTCCTCAAAAATTGAAAACTTGAAAGATCCCATAGTTTTGGTGTCTGCGTAAACCTTAAATAAACGTTTTAAAATAGTGTTGTAAGTATTTAATCTGTTAGAATAGTTTTTTGTAACACCTAGATTTAAACCGTTTAAATCTGGGTAATATTGCCTTACAAAAGGCTCTAAAGCTTTATAAGTCCCAAAAGGATAACTAGGGTTGTTTATGTAGCGTATTGCAGCATACATTTCAAAATCATTAAGTTGACTTTTTTCATACCATTCTATCCATAATGTTGCCAACGGAATATTGTGTAAATGCTCTTCAGGTGTTGGAGATTCGCCTAAGCGCTTCATGTCATACAATCCTTTTTCTAAAAAAAGTGTACGTGTTTCGCCTTGATAGCTTTCCATTTGATATTCGTAGTTTCCATTTTCAGAAACTAGCCTAATTAAATGATTAACTTGAGTAATAATTTTACTAGTATCTATAAATTCTTTGAATTTAAATTCAGAAGATTTTGACGTAGAGATTCCTAATTTATCAAAGAAACTGCTCTTCTTTGTTTTAAAATGTGCTTGTGGTTGGTAAAGTGGTGTTAGGTTGTTATAATCAATGACACCAAAACCATTACTAAAGTTATACTCTTCTGTGGTATCAGAAAACTTATCTAAGTAAACTTGTTCGTTTTTAGTGATTTTAGGTCGTTGATTGTAGTCTTTTATGTGTTGTTCAATAAAATCGGGTTGCCTATTATCGTCGTGTAAAAGCGTTAATATTTCTAAACCAGCAATACGTTGTTCTACATTTTTTGAAGTGATTAAATTTGTAGTACTATGTCTTAAACGATCAACAGGTAGTTTAACTATTAAATGTATCAAGGCAGTACGTAAGCCTTTGTTTTTACGTCTTAGTAAATCTTCCGCAATCTCTAAATCGGCATCATAAAGGTGCATTTTACTAAAGATATTTAGTCCCGTAGCCATAACCAGCTCATTTCTGTTATAAATGGCTTTTCTAGCTAAGGCTCTTTTCCATGAGTTTTGATCAAACTTTAAACGGACTTTACTTTCTTGACTTTGTTTGTAATTGTAAAAGGAATAACTGTAATGTTTAGGAAACACTTTACGGATGTAAGCTTCTCTATATTCTGTAGGGAATGCCTCAAAATCAGTAGCCATTAACTCTAATTGCTGCTCTGTAGCGCTATTAATTAAAAACTGAAAGAAGTATGTTGGACCAGGAGTAAAAGACCACCAAGAGAAAATTTTGCTTTCAAAGGATGTTCCTTTTTCGGTAACGTTTTTTGCAACGTTTAGTAGTTTGTCAAAAGTTGTATTATCTAAAGTCGTTGATGGTAAATTAACTGCCATCCAATGGTCTAAAGCGTAATCTTGTCCTAAATTTTCAATAAAATAAGGTACTAAAGCGTCGTTTGTTTTTTCTGTTGTCGAGATAAAATACAAGGCTAAAATTTTCTTGTTTCTATCTTCAGAAGCAAAAACAAGGTCTAATGCTTTTCTGTTTGCAGTATCTACATCCAAAATTCCAATAGACCATAACGCTACTAAAACCTCTAAATTATCTTTGCTTTCAAGCAATGTGTCTACTGATTTTAGATTCAGAATTAAAGATTGTGCTAAATCCAACACACGATTAATCACTGATTTTTTAGGTGTTTCCCAATTTAAACCAAACCAAGTGCTTACAGCTCTAGTAACACTACTAAAGCGGGTAAGGTCGTTTTCTAATACAACATTAATTATATATTTAAGTGCACCAAGACTAGAGTGGTCTAAGGCTTCTAGGATGGTTTGTCGTAAGCCTTCTTGGCGTTGTGCTGCTAATAGTAATTTAGCGACTAGTTCCCAATGTTTTTCGTCTTCAGACAACAGCAATGCTTTTATAATATCTGCACTAACACCACCAATCTCATCTTCTGCTTGAATAATGTCGTCTAATAACGGATCAAACATAGTTCCGGCATTATGTAATACAGTAGCTAAAAAAATACTGTTTGCATTAGGATGATAGACACTATATTGAAAATGCTCTTGTAATGATAGTCCGCAAAAACCCATACGGCTAAACTGTAAAAACCGAGTAAAATAGTTTAGTTTATTAATTAGAACAGTTTTAGAAGGTTTAGATCTAAAGGCTTTTCTGTTATAGTTTGTTTGATAGGGTAGCGTGTTCATAAAATCCCACATGGCAGCCAAATAAGGAGCTTGTACAACACCATAAAGTTGCATGGCTAAACGCATACCTTCCTGATTAGCCCAAGGATTAACAGTGATTGGACTGTCAAAAGCCTCCATAAAATCTGTTACATTATACCAAACACGTTTATCTTTTTCTACACCACCTAAAATTTTCCCTAACACTCTATATGGCGTAGAAAATTGTCTAAAGTCAAAACGATCAACTTTTGGTTTTTGGTGTTTTTTAATGTGTTTATTAGCGTCTTCTATTGGAATCATATGTTGTAGTCCTTTATATCTGTGGTCAATAGTAATTATTTGCTTTTATTTTAAAAGGTTCAATAATTGACTGCAATATAAAAGTAATTCAACTTTTTTTTATCACTGTATTTGGTGATATTTTTTGTTTAAATATAATGCGATTGCATTGCATCCAATTGTTTAACCCATTAGATCTAAAATAAGAATGTTGTCTTTAAATAAATTTACAACAGACTTTCAAGTCTCAATACATATTACTTTAAAACGCCACGTAATATCTTCTGTACATCTAAATTATCTTTTTGTGGAATCAAAAAGGTATCTAAATCTTCAGGGGAGTTAATTTGTTCTGATTTGTCAATAAAGCCATACCCTAAGTACACACTATTTTTAATTAAAACAAAAGCTTCTTCTTGGCTATGTCTCCCTTGTTGTTTTAATACTACGTTTTCTTTGTTGTTATTAATGTGATCAATTGCGGAGTTGACACGCAAATTATAATCTGTCACATCTTCTTTATTAGCACAAACACCTTTGCAAGTTGTTATTTTATAATGCGAACATTGTACAACACCATCTTGTAAATGGCAAAATTTTGGACACAATTCAAATTGAGCACACATTTTTTCTAAATACTGTCGGCAATCGGTAATACTGGAAAAGGTTTGAATGCTGTTTGGTGTTGCTTTTAGAGTGTTGTACGCTAAATGCTTTATGCCTTGTCTATCTTCGTAACTAAATATAGCATACGCTTTTGGTGCGCGTTTAGAAATAACATTGTATTCAGGATAATGTTGCTTAATTGCTGCATCTTCCATTAATAGGGCAATAAGCTCGCTTCCGGATAGTTCAAAGTCAATATCGGAGGTCTCACGACAAAGGTCTAACGATTTTTGCGCTTTACTGTAAAAATGGCTTAAAACACGTTTTTTAATATCTTTTGCTTTACCAACATATATAATCTGTCCTTTTTTATTTTTAAAATAATAGATACCGGCAGTATTGGGTAAATTATTAAAAACAGCAGTCGGTAAATGAGAAGGTAAAGTGGCTTCTTTGGATGTCTTTTTTAGAAAGTCAGTAAAAACAGTTTCAGCATCCTCTTGATTTAATAATATATCAAACAAAACAACGGTTGCTTCAGCATCACCACGTGCTCTGTGTCTGTCTACAATATTAATATGCAAATCGGTACATAGTTTACCTAAACTATAGGATTTATGACCGGGTAATAATTTGCGAGATAAGCGGACCGTACAAAGCTTTTTTCGATTAAAATCAATACCCAACGCCTTAAATTCGTTTCTTATAACATTGTAATCAAAGTTAACATTATGGGCTACAAAAATGGTGTCCTCTGTAATGGATAAAACGTCATTGGCAACCTCGGCAAACGTGGGTGCATTCGCTACTATTCCGTTATCTATTCCTGTTAAAGACGTAATATAATCAGGGATTAAAACCTCAGGATTAACAAGAGAAGTAAACTCGTCAATTATCTGTTTACCATCGTATTTAAAAACAGAGATTTCAGTAATTTTGTTACTTCTACCACTAGTTTCAACATCAATAATTGTATACATCATCTTAACGTTTTTTCTAAAGCTTTTAATTCGACACCCAGTTCATTAAACATACCTAAAATACTGCTGATTTTTAGCTCTTCTTCTGTGTATTCTTGTGTGTTAATACTGCAGGTAAATTCCCAAATCTCTAAAACTTCATTAATAGGGACACTATAACCGTTATAGGTTTTATTGTCCGATACTAGCAATAAAGAGTTGTTTAAATCGATGTTATTATAAACACGCTTGTAAACCATACCATCATTTAAAGTGACTAATACGTAGGTGCGACCACTTTTAATTTCGCTTCTATCTTCTACAAAACGTCCAATAACAAACGCCCCATCTTTCATGGGTAGCATAGAGTCTCCTTTTATAGGAAATGCACGGTGTTTTCCGGTGGGTAAAAAAGGCAATTTTATTTTTTGTAGTTGCTCAATATATTCCGGATCGTCATATCCAGCTAAATACCCAGCAGAGGCTTTTACAGGGACAACTTCAATTAAATTTTCGTTATCATTATCTACCGTTATCGGAAACAGCACCCGTTGGTTATTCAGCTCGATAAACGAGAAGTCTTTGGCTTTAGTCAAGTCGTTACGCAATAAAATATCTATCGGTATTTTAAAGTAATCGGAAAACGCAATTAAAAACTCGATAGTAGGCGCAGAGCGGTTCTCCTCGTAAGAGCCAATACGTGACCTAGTTACCTGTAACTCTTCAGCAATACCTTCTTGAGATAGCTTTTTGAGACTTCTTAAGTGTTTTATGTTTTTAGATATATAATTCATAATACTACAAATGTAAGCAATAATTACTTAAATATGTAGCTAATTTTGTAGCATGCAAAATAATATTTTACATCTAGATTTAGACACGTTTTTTGTCTCTTGCGAGCGACTAATAGATAGTCGTTTGCAAAACAGACCATTACTAGTTGGAGGGACAGGAGATAGAGGTGTGGTAGCTGCGTGTAGTTATGAGACTAGAGGCTTTGGTGTGCATTCTGGTATGTCCATGAAAGTAGCAAGACGTCTATGTCCGGAAGCGACAGTAATTAGAGGAGACGCGTCCATTTATACCAAATATTCGCATTTAGTAACAGAAATTATTAAAGAAAAATCACCCGTTTTTGAAAAAGCGAGTGTGGACGAGTTTTATGTTGATTTATCAGGCATGGATAAGTTTTATGGGTGTTATAAATACGCTTCAGAGTTACGTCAAAGCATCATTAAAAATACGGGGTTACCAATTTCGTTTGGATTATCAGCCAACAAAATAGTATCTAAAGTCGCTACAGGAGAAGCAAAACCGAATAACCAATTACAGATAGATTCAGGATTTGAAAAAGATTTTTTAGCCCCATTATCCATTCGTAAAATACCATCTGTTGGCGAGAAAACGTATCAGGTGTTAAGAGGTTTGGGGGTTGATAAAATTAGCGTCATCCAACAAATGCCATTAGAAATGATGATAAGTGCGCTTGGCGCGAATGGACGTACCATTTGGAAAAGAGCTCATGGTATTGATAATCCACCATTGGTCCCGTTTTATGAGCGAAAATCCTTGTCTACAGAACGCACGTTTGGAAAAGATACTATCGATATGGTTAAGCTTAGAACGACCATTTTTGCTATGGCAGAAAATTTAGCCTTTCAATTAAGAAAAGGCAATAAACTAGCCGGAACATTAAGTGTCAAAATCAGGTATTCGGATTTTAATACGTACACCAAACAGGTTAAAATCACTTATTCTAGTGCAGACCATGTTATTATCCCAAAAGTATTAGAGTTGTTTGAAAAACTATACCAACGCCGATTATTAATCCGTTTGGTAGGCGTCAAAATTAGCGACATAGTGACGGGAAATTATCAAATTAATCTTTTTGATGATACCGAAGAGATGCTAAATCTATACAATGCAATGGACGCGATAAGAAACCGATATGGCGATTTAAGTATTATGAGAGCCTCTGCAATGGGCGCCAAAACCATTGGTAGATTTAACAACCCGTTTAATGGCGAACCTCCCGTTTTATTAGCACACCGTAATCAATAATGTATTTAAACTGTCACTCATATTATTCTTTGCGTTTTGGAACATTTTCTGAAACCGATCTATTAGATTTAGCAGAAGCTAATGCTATGGAGGTTGTGGCGTTGACGGATATTAACAACACCTCTGCGTGCTTAAATTTTGTGCGTCATGCTAAAAAACGCAATATTAAGCCTGTAATTGGTATTGATTTTAGGACTGGTGCACAACAGCATTTTGTAGGTCTAGCCAAAAATAATCAAGGATTTAAAGCTTTAAACGCCTTTTTGTCGCAACATTCTGAACAAAAATTACAATTACCAGATGTGGCACCACCACTTGCTAATGCGTTTATTATTTATCCTTTTGAAAACGTCTTACAATTAAATAAAAAAACGTTTGCTGACCACGAGTTTATTGGGGTGTCTATTACCGATTTGCGGAAGCTTAGATTTTCGACCTTAAAACAACAGCAGCATAAAATTGTCTTATTGCAGCCCGTAACGGTAAGAGATAAAAAGGATTTTAATGCCCACCGGTTATTAAGAGCCATAGATAATAACACGCTATTAAGTAAACTGGAAAAAACGGAGGAATGTAATCCTTTGGATACAATGTGGTCTTTAGACGAATTGAATATAGCTGTAGCTGAATTTCCTTTTATCCTAAAGAATACAAAAGCGTTGCTAGACCAATGTGAGGTTGAGTTTGGTTTTGACGATCAAAGAGACTCCCAAAACCAGAAATTATACACAGACTCGTTTGAAAATGATTGTATCGTATTAGAACAATTGTGTCGGGACGGTTTACCAAAACGGTATGCTAATCCATCACCAAAAGTACATGCGCGTTTAAAAACAGAATTGGATACCATCAAATCCATGCACTTTGTATCCTTTTTTCTTATCAATCATGATATCGTGTCTTATGCTAAAAGCCAAGGCTATTTTCATGTGGGTAGAGGTAGTGGCGCCAATAGTATTGTAGCCTATATTATTGGGATTACAGATGTAGATCCCATTGAGCTAGATTTGTATTTTGAACGCTTTATCAACCCTTTTAGGGCGTCTCCACCAGATTTTGATATCGACTTTTCTTGGAAGGATAGGGACGATGTGACCGCCTATATTTTCAGAAGATTTAAGCATACCGCATTATTAGCAACCTATAACACGTTTAAATATAGAGCGGTTGTTAGAGAGTTAGGTAAGGTGTTCGGTTTACCGAAAGAAGACATAGACAAGCTAAGTAAAAACAGTTATACCGCTTCTAGTTTAGACGATATTTCAAAATTGGTTTTAAAATATGGTAAGTTAATTGAAGGCTTTCCAAACCATTTAAGCGTGCATTCCGCCGGAATCTTAATTTTGGAGCATCCCGTACATTGTTATTCGGCAACAGATTTACCACCAAAAGGCTTTCCTACGGTGCAGTTTGATATGAATATTGCCGAAGATGTCGGCGTCTTTAAATTTGATATTTTAGGACAACGTGGTTTAGCAAAAATTAAAGAAGCGCTAGAAATTATTGCAGAAAACAGACCAGAATTACCACCAATAGATATTACCAATGTAGCTGCTTTTAAAAAAGATCCAAAAATTAATAATCTATTAAAATCAGGAGGTGCTATTGGCGCGTATTATGTAGAGTCTCCTGCAATGCGTGGGTTAATGCAGCAATTACAAACGCAAGATTATTTAGGTTTAGTCGCAGCTAGCTCGATTATTAGACCAGGCGTGTCGGGGTCGGGGATGAAAGACGAGTTTATTAAACGTCATCGGATGCCCGAAAAACGAAAAGAGGCACATCCCGTATTGTACAATATTATGCCAGAAACCTATGGCGTGATGGTCTATCAAGAGGATGTGTTGAAGGTGGCTAATCAGTTTGCAGATTTAACTTTAGGCGAAGCAGATGTGCTTAGACGTGGTATGAGCGGTAAGTATAGATCCTTAAAAGAGTTTGAAGCTGTCGAAGAAAAATTTATTGCTAATTGTAGAAAAAAAGGATATGCTGACGACTTAATTTTTGAAGTCTGGAACCAAATTAAAAATTTTGCTGGTTACGCTTTCGCGAAAGGGCATTCGGCGTCTTATGCTGTAGAAAGTTATCAGAGTTTGTATTTAAAATGCTATTTCCCATTAGAGTTTATGACCGCTGTACTTAATAATGGTGGTGGTTTTTATAGTGCAGAACATTATTTTCATGAAGCTAGGCAACAAGGCGCAACCATTTGCTTGCCTTGTGTAAATACTAGTGATCATCCCAATAGGTTGATTGATACCTCCATTTATTTAGGATTGGGGTATTTGAAAAATTTGGAAGCTTATACCATTAAGCGCCTATTAACGGAACGACAGTTGCACGGACCGTTTAAATCTTTAGACGATTTTATTGATAGAATTCTTATTAGTATCGAACAACTAACCATTTTAATTAGAAGTAATGCGTTTAGATTTACCAATATCCCTAAAGTAGAATTGCTTTGGAAAGCTATTTTTAAATTGAATGCCAAAGGAAAAGACACCATACAATCTAAACTGTTTAAAACGGAGCATAAACAATTCACCTTACCAAAATTAGATAATAATTGGATTGAAAATGCTTATGACGAAATGGAATTGATTGGATTCCCGTTATGCAATTATTTTGATTTAGTAAGTGAAGCAATGCAAGGCGATGTGTTGGCCTCGCAAATGCACCTGTTTGTTAATAAAACAATACTTATTTACGGAAACCTGGTCACCACACGTTTTAATAAAACGTCACAAGGTAAATTGATGCGTCTAAGTACGTTTGTCGATAAAAATGGAGACTATTTTGATGCAGTACACTTTACAAATGTGGTCCATCAATTCCCCATTAATGGGCTAGGGGTTTATGCGTGTTATGGTAAAATAACGGATAGATTCGGTTTTTATAGTATGAGTGTTGTTTGGAGTAAAAAGCTAGCTATACTACAAGATCCAAGAAATAGTTAAGCTATTGTTTTTAAAAAGAAATAGCCCGTCTGTTAGGTTTTTAATTTATTGCGTCTAAATTCTCAGTACCATTTAACTAACATGGTATAAAGTATATAGAGCGACTGTTTTTTTTGAAATGTTATTTAAATTATTTGTAAATTAAAGACGTATTACAAAAAAAAACACAGTCATTTTGGTCTAACCGCTAGCTATGGTTATAAACAAAATGCAATCCTAAAACTGAGGTGTTCTTATCATAATACCAATCCCCTTAAGATTGATTCTCTAATAACAACCAAAATAACTAACACATGAAGAAAAGATTATTTAATTCGTTATTGTCCCTTATCATTGTAGGTTTTGCCTACGCTCAAGAAGAAAAAAACCTACCTAACACACCAATTTCTCACACCTTTTACGCCACAGGAAATTTAGCAACATCTAATACTGCCAGTAGTAATACTGTGGTAACAGCACTTGCTAAAGCATTAGAAAAAGATAGTAATTCGACTTTATTACTTCTTGGTAATAATGCGTCTACCACAGGTTTTTCAGAAAAAAAGAGTTCAGCCAAATCAAATTTAGACAGTTATGCCTCGGTTTTTAAACCGTTTTCTGAGCGCATGTATTTTATTCCTGGATATTCAGACTGGAAACACGGACTAAAAAGCTTAAAAGCACAAGAAGACTATTTAGAAGATCTGTTTGATAATAAAAATGTTTTTCAACCAGAAAAAGGTTGTCCAATTGAGAAAATTAAAATAAATGACAACATAGATTTGTTAATTTTAGATTCGCAGTGGGCATTATCAGATTGGGATAAAATTCCTAATATTAATGACCATTGTGAGATAAAAAATAAAACAGAGTTTTATGTCGAGGTCGAGCATGAAATTATAAAAAGTCAAGGAAAAACGGTGCTAATTGCAATGTATCATCCTATCGCTTCTTATGGTAAGCATGGAAATTCTTATGCATTTGGTATCGGGTCTCAAAATCTAAATAATACGTATTATAAGGAGTATAGCAAGCGCTTATTAACTATTGCGCAACAATCTACAAACGTTGTTTTTCTTTCAGGACATGAACAAAATATGCAATTTATTGTAGAAAAAAATATACCAACAATTATTAGTGGCGCTGGAGGAAAAATTCAAAAAGCAAAACAAGGTAGTAATAGTTTAGCAGCCATTAATCAAAAAGGATATACAAAGATTATCGAATATAAGAATGGCGCATTATGGATGGCCTTTTATGGCGAATCTAATAATTTTGCAACACCATTATTTGCTTCAGAAATAATACAAGCATTTGATAAGGTGACACTGCCAGATTTTAATGAAACAGCAACACCAGAATACGTAAAAGCATCTATATATGAGCCAGAAGAGTTAGACCGTTCTGGATTTTATAAAATGCTTTGGGGAGAACATTTTAGAAAAGATTATGCTACAGCCATAAATGTAAAAACAGCGCTTTTAGATACATTATATGGTGGATTATCTATTATTAGAAAAGGGGGAGGACATCAAACCAATTCACTACGTTTAGAAACAAAAGATGGACGCGAATTTGCTATGCGCTCAGCTAAAAAAAGTGCGTTGCGTTTTATTCAATATTTCCTGTTTAAAACTCAGTATTTAGAGCCAGATGTTGAGGATACTTATTTTATTCAGTTATTACAAGATTATTGGACTACAGCAAATCCTTATGGAAGTTTAACTATAGGAGACTTATCTGATGCGTTAGATATTTATCATGCTAATACTGAAATGTATTATATCCCAAAACAAAAAGCATTAGATAATTATAACGATGCTTTTGGTGATAAAATTTATTTTATTGAAGAACGTATAACAGATGGTCATGGAGATGTAGCAAGTCTAGGAAGCACAAATACTATAGAAAGTACTACGGATTTACTAGACAAACTACGTAGAAAAGACAAAATAGCGATAAACGAGAGTTTATATATTAGAACCCGTTTATTTGATAATATAATTGGAGATTTTGATAGACACGCAGACCAATGGCGTTGGGCAGTCCAAAAACAAGAGGATGGTACAGATCTTTATGAAGCAATACCTAGAGATCGTGATCAAGCATACGCAGATTTTGATGGTTTTATGCTTGGTGCTTTAACCGTATTAAGTCCCCCTATGCGTTTTATGCAACGTTATGACGGTACATATAATTCCACACGATGGTTTAATGATGCTGGAGATGATGTTGATTTTGCTGTGTTGACCAAGCATACACAAGAAGATTGGCTGCGCGAAGCACGTTTTATAAAAGAAAACTTAACGACTGAAGTTATTGATAAAGCCTTTAGTAATTTTCCTAAAGAGATTGATCAGACAAAAGTAGCTAGAACAAAAAAAGCCTTATTAGGACGATTAGCTAAAGTTGAAGAAAATGCAGTAAGCATTTATGAATACCTTCGTACTTGTGTTATTGTAACAGGAACCGATAAAGATGATCATTTTGTAATTACCCGTAAGCCTGACGGAATTACAAACGTTAGTATCTACCGAATTAAAAAAGGAGAGAAAACAGATAAGTATCTAGATGTTGATTATGATAAGTCCATTACTAACGAAATATGGATTTACGGATTGGATGATGAAGATATCTTTGAAGTGAATGGAAAGAGTAATAAGTACATCAAAATTAAAATAATTGGTGGACAAAATAATGATACGTACCGTATTAATAACAAAAGAAATCTGCGTGTATTTGACCAGAAATCAAAGCCTAATACGTTTGAAACTCCTGTGTCAAAAACATTGTCTGATAATTACGATTTAAATACATATTATTTTAAGAAAAACCGTAGAGATATCAGAAACACACTACCTATTATTGCTTTAAATCCAGACGATGGACTTAAAGTAGGTGCAACGTTTAACTACACAAAAAACTCTTTACAACGTAACCCATTTACAGCAAAACACAGTTTAAGTCTTGCTTATATTACTGAAACATCGGGAGTGCAAATTGATTATTCTGGAGAATTTGCCAACGTATTTGAAAAGATAAACCTTGGTATAGAAGCAGGATATTCTTCTTCTAGTTATACTAACAATTTTTTTGGCTTCGGAAATGAAACCCTAAATTTTGAAGACGACCTAGATCTAGATTTTAATAGAGTAAGATTAAGAACACTGTCTTTTGCGCCATCGCTTATTTATCGCGGGTACTATGGTAGTTCTATAACCTTAGGTGCGAGTTATGAAAATATAGAAGCAGAAAAAACAGCAGGTCGATTTATAGAAGTCGCTGGTGTTAATCCGGATGTTTTTGAGAGTCAAAGTTTTTATGGTGTAGAAGGGGTTTATGAGTATAATAACTTTGATAATGCAGCATTACCTAAATCAGGAATTGGATTTAAATTGACAGCAGGTTACAAAGCTAATTTTGAAAGCGATAAAAGTTTTTCATACGTTATTCCTGAGCTTAGGTTAACAAAAAAAATTGACAGTCGTGGTATTTTAGTCTATGCTACAAAACTTAAAGCACATGTTAATTTAAGTAATGAGTTTGAGTTTTATCAAGCAGCATCCATAGGAGATGGAGATGGTTTAAGAGGATTTAGACAAGAACGCTTTAGCGGAAAAAGTGCCTTTTATCATAACTCTGATTTAAGACTGTCTCTTGGTAAAATACGAAATGCTTTTATTCCGATTGCTTACGGCTTTTATGGTGGATTCGATTATGGTCGTGTATGGGTAGAAAACGACAATTCTAATGAGTGGCACACGTCACCAGGTGGAGGTGTGTTTTTTAACATTGCAGGATTTACTACTGCCAACTTCGGCTATTTTAGTTCTGACGAAGGTGGAAGATTAAACATATTACTAAGTCTAGCATTCTAATTAAAAACCAACGATATGAAAAAACCAATACAAGTATTTAAAGTCAGTGAATTAAAAAATAAAGAACCGGAACATGCATTAGTTAATGGATTAGATTTAGTTATTGTTAAGTTTGATGATGCTATCTCAGTCCTTTACGGACGTTGTTTGCATCGTGGCGCATTAATGTCAGACGGTCATATTGATGGTCATAATCTAATTTGTGGTGTTCATGGATGGGATTACCGTGTAGATTCTGGAGTTTCGGAATATAATAATAAAGAAGTACTTCATAAATTTTCGACTAAAATAGAAGGTGATGACTTATATGTAGACGCATTTGAAATAGATGCCTATTTGGTTAATAGCCCGCAACCCTTTAATCGTGATGCTTATTTAGGTGCTTATGCGGATACACATCCAGAAGATACAGAGCCATACACAGGTTATATTAAAGAACTAGCACAAAATGGCTTAAAAAACATAGGGCATCATGGATTTTCAGCATCTATGGGAGTAGATAGAAATACGTTACCAAAATGGAATGACATTCAGTTTTTACCAGCACAATTAGCAACAAGACCATTGTTAGATGAGGAGGCAGTAGCAACTAAGGTTACAATTGGTTCAAAAGCAAAAAAACCGTTACATCTTGATATTCCATTATTTGTAAGTGATATGAGTTTTGGAGCATTATCTCGAGAAGCTAAAATAGCACTATCAAAAGGTGCAGAGTTAGCAGGAACAGGAATTTGTTCAGGCGAAGGTGGTATGCTTCCGCAAGAACAAGCTAATAATAGTAAGTATTTTTACGAGTTGGCTTCGGCACAATTTGGATTTTCATGGGATAAATTAGATCATGTGCAAGCCTTTCATTTTAAAGGCGGTCAAGGGGCTAAAACAGGAACAGGAGGCCATTTGCCAGGCAGTAAAGTTAGTAAAGAAATTGCTGAGGTTAGAGGCGTAAAAGAAGGAGAGACTGCAATATCACCTGCAGCAAATCCTAATTTTCATACTGTTCAGGATTTTAAAGCGTTTGCAGATAAAGTACGTCAACGTACAGGAGGGATTCCTATTGGATTTAAAATAGCAGCAAGTCATATTGAAAAAGACATACAGTTTGCTTTAGATGTTGGTGTGGATTATATCATTCTTGATGGTCGTGGTGGCGGTACGGGTTCTGCACCAACCATATTAAGAGATCATATAAATGTACCAACCATACCCGCTATAGCTAGAGCTAGAAAATATTTGGATCGTGTGGGCGCTACAGAGGTTACGTTGGTGGCTACAGGAGGCTTACGTGTGGCAGAAGATTTTGCAAAAGCAATGATGTTAGGTGCCGATGCAATTGCGGTTTCTAATTCGGCATTACAAGCTATTGGTTGTTTAGGGATGCGTGCTTGTGGTACAAATAATTGTCCAGTAGGTATCGCAACTCAAAAAGAATCGTTGCGTAGTCGCTTGATTATAGAGTCTTCGGCTAAACAATTATATAACTATTTTGATGCGACTAATGATTTAATTAAAGTAATTGCAAGAGCTTGTGGTTATGATGATGTGACTAAATTTAATCAAGAGGATTTGTCAACTTTTGATTATGAGATGCACAAACTAACAGGGATTAATTACGCAGGAATACAATAACATATTATGGAAAAACAAATGCATTTAGCAGCACAATATTTAGCTGCAGCAGGAATTAGTTTTCTTGAAAAAAAAGACGATGATAGTCATACAAATTTAGGGTTTAGTATTAAAGACCAATGTTTATATACGCACACACTTTCTAAAAACGAAGACGTATTAGGTTTAGATTACAAAAATTTTGCACTGGTTTGGAGCTCTAAAACTGGGACTACAAGTTTAAATCTGGATGGTGCGACGCACAGTACAATTTTACAATGGCTTTCAAACACCGCAAAAAGCAATCTTAATAAATTGTATACCTATAAGTTTCATTATGACTTACCATATACTATAGATGCTACTTACACTTTTAAATTATCTGATATTGATAGATTAAAAACGTTATCAGCACAACGTGTATTAGTAGAAAAAGTAATTCAACAATTAAAAAAGGCATACCATTTAGAGACACTTTGTAGAGTTTGGCCTCATCATTTTGATACAGGTATTTATACGGCGTTTCCAGATAGTAATATCACGATAGGATTGGGCTTAGCTATTCCCGACAGTGTTTCAAAAACATTCTATTTTTATATTTCTGGTTATAAAAATGGTAAAACTATGGATACTTCTGGTTTTTCTAATTTAGCTCTTGGCGAGTGGAAATCGGATGGGTTTACGGGTGCAATTTTAGAATTATCAAATACAACAGAAGCTGATGGCGTTTCCTTTTTTAAGGAAGCTATTAGTCAATTACAAACAAAATAAATAAATAAGATGAATAATAAATTTTTAAAAAGTATTGTAGCCGGAATTATAGCAACGATTGCCATGACAGTATTAATGGTAATATCAGGAAAATTAGGAATGCCAAAAATGGAACCGCCACATATGTTAGCGACAACTTTAGGAGCTCCCGTAGTGGTTGGATGGATGATGCATTTTATGATTGGGGTCTCGTTTGCACTAATTTATACTTATGTTATTAGTGGTTGGTTTGAAAAGATTAATTCTGTTGTACTAAAAGGTGTTGTTTTTGGAGTAATAGCAGCTGTTATGGCAAAGGTAAGTATGACAATAATGGGTAAGATGTTTGATACAATGCCTGCGCCTTCTGGTAACATGGCTTTAGTATTAATGGGACTAGTTATGGGACATATTTTATTTGGTATTGTTGTCGTGTGGTTTATCCACCGTAAATAATCTCATTTTAACTGCTGTTCTGAGAAGAGAATAGCTTGAATTGTTATAATCTTAACAAGAATTATAAGTCTTAATTTACAACGTATTGATATGAGTAGTAAAAAAACAGAAAAAGCAGAAGATAACTACCTTATGGATGAGTTAAAGATTGATAAGGATACACTTAAATCTTTAAAGAAAAAATTAGCTAAAATTGAACCAAGGTCTGAGCGTGGTGTCGAAACGTTGTTTCGTTTATTATCCAAAAATCAGTACACCTTAAATACGATGATAGATAGAAAATCTAACATTCTTATTTCAATCAATGCATTAATTTTGTCATTAATAATCGGTACTGTAATGAGTCAGTTAGATGCTGATCCACATCTTATTTTTCCTGTGGTAATGATACTTGTTACAAATTTGATATCTATAACGTACGCTATATTTGCAACACGTCCAGAACTAGTGCATGGTGATAAAGGTGCCCGAAATCTTATGTTTTATGGTAATTTTCAAGATATGGAAGAAGCTGAATATGTGGATAGTATTACTCAGTTAATGAATCAAGGAGATGAATTATACAAAACTATTGCAAAAGACACCTTTTATCTAGGGAAAACAATCGATAGAAAATTTAAGCTCTTACGTAAATCTTTTAATGTGTTTTTAGTGGGAATTATTATGTCAGTTATGGGCTTTATAGCTTGTCACGTATTTTTTGGAGGACTGATGTAAAACACAAGTCACTTGTAAAACATGTAATTACAATTAAAGTATTATAAATAAAAAAGCCTTACATAAAAATGTAAGGCTTTTTGCGGAGAGTAAGGGATTCGAACCCCTGGAGGTGTGACCCTCAACAGTTTTCAAGACTGCCGCATTCGACCACTCTGCCAACTCTCCAAAGTGTCTCATTAGGTATTCCCTAATTGCGAGTGCAAATATAGATAGGATTTTAGTTTTATTCAAATAAAAAAGAAGATTTTTTTGTTTTTTTTTCAATCAAGGTCATAGTTTGTTAGTAATCAATTAATAAGATAAATTGATTGCTTTCTAACCTAAATTAAAAGCATAACCGTTATTTTTGACGAAAATTGAAATATGGATATAATAAAGCAACTTAACTGGAGATACGCCACAAAAAGTTTTGATACACAACGGTTAGTTTCAGATAAAGATATAAAAGCGCTTACAGAAGCTTTTAACCTAACTGCTACGTCTTATGGTTTACAACCATTAAAATTGATGGTTATTAAGGATAAAGACTTACAATCACAATTGGTTCCGGTTTCTTACAATCAAAAACAAGTAGGAGAGGCTTCTCATCTATTAGTATTTTGTATAGAATCGCAGATGGATACTACTTTTATTACTAGTTATTTTGATAGGGTTAAATCTATTAGAAATACGGAAGATGCTATTTTAGATCCTTTTAAAACATTTTTAATCGAAGATTTTAAAAACAAATCACAATCAGAAAAAGAAGCTTGGGCTGTAAAACAAGCCTATTTGGCTTTAGGTAATATAATGACGGTTTGTGCATTATTAAATATTGATGCTTGTCCAATGGAAGGTTTTAGCCCATCGGATTACGATACTGTTTTAGGATTGGAAGCGCTTAAGCTTAAATCGGTTTTAGTAATGCCAATTGGATATAGAGCTAAAGACGATTTTATGGCGGACTTACAAAAAGTAAGGCGTCCAATAAAAGACACCGTAATTATGCGTTAACACAATAAAGTGGCAAGATTATTGTTATTTCATAAAAAGCAATACTTTTGTAATGCATTAAATTTATTAAAAAATGAAAAAATTACTGCTTGTATTTACTTTATGTGTATCATTTTCAATGCTTGCGCAGGATGATGATTACGAAGATTATTCATCTAATTTAAATTGGCTGACGGATTTAGCAGAAGCTAAACAAGAATCAATAAGCTCTAAAAAGCCAATTTTAATTTATTTTACAGGAAGCGATTGGTGTGCACCTTGTAAAATGTTGAAAAAAGATTTTTTCTACACAGAAGCTTTTGAAGAAAAAGCAGACCAATTTGTACTTCTAATGATTGATATGCCAAGACGTACGGACATCATCTCTAAAGAGCAACAAGAAAAAAACAATAATGTTGTTAGTAAATACAATACATCAGGAGGTTACCCTAATTTAGTAGCTTTAAATGATCAATTACATATAATAGGAGAATTATCTGGTTATACTTTTTTAAGAGAAACAGACAGACATTTTGCTTTTATAGAAGCGATTCTAGAAAATTACTAGACTACAAGAATATAAGACATTTAAAAAACGCCCAAATTAAGTTTGAGGCGTTTTTTTTATAGCTTAAATTCTTTTAAATTTGACTAATAACAAAAAATATACAGATGCCAGGATTTGAAAGCTTTGGAGATTTAGAGCGAAAAGAAGTAGAAGATGTACTAGATAATGGAGTATTAATGCGTTATGGTTTTGATGGCATGCGTAATGGACATTATAAAGCAAAGTCTTTAGAAACAGAAATACAAAAAACACTACAGGTTAATCACGCACAATTAGTAACTAACGGGACAGCAGCTGTATCTGTAGCTTTAGCTTTAGCGGGTATTGGAGCAGGAGATGAGGTAATTATGCCTTGTTTTACGTTTGTCGCTAGTTTTGAAGCTATTATGATGTTGGGTGCTATTCCTGTATTAGTGGATATAGATGATACATTAACCTTAAACCCAGAAGCGGTTAAGGCTGCTATTACATCTAAAACAAAAGCAATCATGCCTGTACATATGTGTGGTAGTATGGCTAATTTAGATGCGCTTAAACAAATAGCGGATGATCATAACTTAAAACTGGTAGAAGATGCTTGTCAAGCTATTGGAGGAACCTATAAAGGAAAGTCTTTAGGTACCTATGGTGACTTAGGATGTTTTAGTTTTGACTTTGTTAAAACAATAACTTGTGGAGAAGGTGGAGCAGTAGTTACTAATAATCCAGAGTATGCAAAACATGCGGATTTGTTTACAGATCACGGTCATGACCATATTGGGAGTGATAGAGGGGCAGAGACACATCCTTACTTAGGTTATAATTTCCGAATTTCAGAATTGAATGCTGCTGTAGGTTTAGCACAAGTTAGACGTTTAAAAGACTTTATTGCCATTCAGAAAAAAAACTATACCATTTTAAGAGAGGCGTTATCAGCTATTCCTGAGGTGACATTTAGAACTGTACCTGAAGGAGGAGAAGAGAGTTATGCTTTTTTAAGTTTCTTTTTACCAAATTTAGAAACGACAAGAAAAACATCGGCTGCATTTAAAGAAAAAGGAGTAGATGTTTGTTTTCATTATTATGATAACAACTGGCATTATATTAGAAAATGGGATCATTTAAAAGATATAAAAACCTTATATCCAGTTTCTAAAGAAGTTAAAGACGGTCTAGCATATCTAAAAGACAAAACATTTGAAAAATCAGACCATTTTATTGGTAGAAATATTTCTTGTTTAATCAAGTTATCTTGGACGGAAGAAGAAACAAAACAACGCGCTAAACTTATGGTAGAAGCCATAAAAGAATCACTATAATTTTTAATTTTAAACCAACCCCAAATAAACCAACCTTTTAATGAAAAAAATCACTGTACTATATATGTTGCTATGCTTTTATTCGGCTATAGCCCAAGATAATTATGACCAATTTTGGCAAGAATTATTAAGTAATAACCGTGTTTCTGCAACTCAAACATTAAAAAAGATTGATGATGCTAATAGTATTGAAAATCTTATTATTAATGAAATAATGAGGGTTGAAAATGGTCGATTTAGAGCCAATAAAGACTTTTTGCCTACTTTTTTAAATCAGGATAATTATCAAAATTATTTATATGCCCTTTGGAACGAAAACTATTTTTTTAATACGTATTTAGATACAGGATTTAATAATAAAATTGTTGGAGCAATTAATAGTATTTCTGAAAGTAATCCGACACATAATACTATCCAAGACGCTATAACGTATTTAGAATCTATAGTGGCTAGAGAGAATAAAGATTGGGAGACTTACAAATCTAAAATTAGTAATATACCTTCTTTTAGAAACTGGCAATATTGTGGTGTCTTTGAAAACTTGAATAAAAGCGGTCTTGATCGTGTTTATGGACCTGAGACTAACGCTAACAACAATACTCCTTTTGACGCAGAAAGTAATGGCTATGTTAATTGGTACACTTCAAAAAACACAGAAGAAGCTTATCAGTTTTTTACTAATCATGAAGAGTATGGATCGGGTGTTAATTATGCACAGACTTTTGTTTCAACGCCTCAAGATGAAACAGTAATTTTACGTATTGGAAGTGGATCTGCTTTTAAATTATGGTTAAATGATGTTGTTATATTTGAAAACAAGCAGGACGTTGTTACAGACTTAGATGCTTATCAGGTTAAGGTTACTTTTCCAAAAGGAAATAATAGATTGTTAATAAAAACTGCCGAAAGTGACTATGGCAGTTATTTTATTATGAGTCCATTAAATCAAGACGGATCTCATAATACTAATTTAAAAGAGTCTTCAAGCTATTCTGAATATAATAAAAGTAAAGCTAGTCAAATAGGAGCGACTCCCGTTACTAATAGTTTTGAAGCTTTTTTTGTAGATAAACTTAATCAAAATCCGAACAATTTTTTTAATGCTTATTGTTTAATTAGAACATATTTAAGAAATTCTAAATACGAAGAAGCTAAAAAAGTAATACAGCCTTTTTTAGAGCAGTACCCAAAAAGTTCATTATTAAGAAAATTAATGATTACGGTCTATTCTTTAGAAAAAGATTATACGACAATCAAAGAAATTAATAAAAACATGGAGTTGGATGATGAAACCTATTATCTACCTGTTTTGTTAAAAGTTATGGTGTTTGACGAGTTGACAAGAATGAGTATTAAAGAGTTAGAAGACTATCTTGAAAAACTTAAATCAACAATTGATTTAGAAATCATGCATGAAACTGCAGATTTTATCTATAATGCTAGACAAGAAGATCAAGCCAAACTCAAAAAAAATCTTGATAAGTTAATGAAAATGACTGACGGCAACACTAAATTAATATTGCGTTATGCACCGTTGTATGAGTCGTTGTTCGAAGAAGAAAATAAGACTGTTAGTATCTTAGAAGATTTAGAAAAAAAGAAATTTGATTTGTCTATAGTTAGAAAACTAGTGTCTTATTATGATAAACGTAATCAAAAAAGTAAAGTTTTGGATATGTTATCTAATGAGATTGAATATCTAGGTACTGATAACTATTACTTAAGGTCTATTATTAATAAGTTGCACCAATATAAAAGATATGAAGAGTCATTAAAATATATAGACCAAGGTTTATCTAATTTTCCAGATTCGTTTGTTTTTCAAGAGTTAAAAGGTGATGCTTTACTTCAAATTGATAAAAAGAAAGCCATTACTGCTTATGAATCCTCTTTGTCTCATAATAGTAATGATAAATCTTTAAGAAAAAAATTGAAGGATTTAAATAACGAAAACAATGTTTTAAAAGATTTAGTTACGGAAGATGCCTATAGCTTAATAAATGAAAGAAGAGGTAAAATAGTAACAAATAACTATGGGTTTAATATCCTAAATGATAATAGTACTGTAGAGTTATATAGCGAAGGTGGTGGTAATTATAGATCTGTTTTTATTTATGAAATTACATCGGATAGCGGAGTAGAGCGTTTTAAAGAGTATGATTTAGGGTTAAGCGGGAATTATAATGTAAATAAGTCTGAAATTGTAAAGCAAGATAAAAGCATTATACCAGCAGATAAAAGCGGTTCTAGCTTAGTGTTTAACGGGTTAGCAATTGGTGACGTTATTTATTTAGATTATGAGTATTCATTTTCTAAATCTGGTCGTTTTTATAAAACGTATTCGGATCGTTTTATGCTAGGTTCTTTTCATCCTACATCATCTTCTGCAGTTAAAATAATTGCTCCAAAAGAGCATAACTTAAATTATAAGAGTGTAAATGGTAATACGCAACCTAAAATAACAACTAAAGGAGATTCTAAATTATACGAATGGACTATTTTAAATAATCCTGGATTACCTCAAGGAGAAGACTATATGCCTAGCGACTCTGATGTTGCAGAATATATTCACTTAAGTACAATTGATAGCTGGAACGAGATTTCTATTTGGTATTCTGATTTAGTAAGAAGCGTTATGGAGGTAAATGCAACTGTACAGGATACATTTGATAAATTATTTCCTGACGGTTATAAACATTTATCAGAGGATCAACGTGCTAAAATTATTTACAATTATATACGTAACAATTTTACCTATAGTTATGTTAGTTTTAGACAAAGCGGATTTGTACCACAAAAACCATCAAAGACAATTAAGACTAATTTAGGAGATTGTAAAGACTTTTCTACGCTGTATGTAACATTGGCAAAGAAAGCTGAGTTGGAAGCTAATTTGGTACTTGTATTAACGTCGGATTATGGTCGTAATAGTTTGGTTTTACCTAGTACAGATTTTAATCATTGTATAGCAAAAGTAAAGATTGATGGAAAAGATCAGTTTTTAGAGTTAACAGATAAGTATTTACCTTACAAATCTTTACCAACGTCACTAAGAGGTGCTACAGCTTTAGAAATTCCTTTGAATAGAAATGATACCAAATCTTACGATTTATTTAAATTAGAAAATCTATCTAGAGAACAAGCAGTCTCTAAGAATGTAGTAACATTAGACATTAATAAAGATCAGATTGGTATGATGGTAGACTCAGAGTTTAGAGGGCATATTAACTCTTATTATTCTAGCGTGTTTTCAGAGCCAAATGGAGATGTTATTAAAAAGGCAATATATGATGATTACACTAGTAGGTTGTCTGACGATTTTACTTTAAATAACGTGAGTAACATAGAGCGTAAGGATGATGATATGTTAATTAAATATACAGCAGACATAACTTTAAATAAAAAAATAAATAAGATAGGATCAACTAGTATACTACAATTACCAATGGTATCTAATCCTTATACTAAAGGTATTGTAAGTTTAGAAAAACGTGCGCATGACATAGATTATACGTTATACGAAACTACAGATGTATACCAAGTAGTTTACATTGTAAATATCGAAGAAGGACAGTCGTTTACTGAAATTCCGGAAAATGTTACTCTAACTTTTAAGGACCATTCATATAGTATTAGTTATAGTAAATTAAAAGCGAATCAATTAAAGGTGGAATTAAATTCTACACCTTCAATGCGCAGGATTAAAGCTTCGGATTATCTAGAATTTAAAACGTATGTTAAAAATGTTTTAGATGCACAAGAAGCATTTATAGGTTATAAATAATAAACGATCACACATAAAAAAAGCTCCAATTATTATAATTGGAGCTTTTTTTTATGTCTTATAAATAGCTTAGTAAGCGACGTACTCTACAATCTCTAAACCATATCCTATCATTCCAACACGTTTAGTTTGTTGAGAATTAGAAATTAGTTTTAATTTATGAATGTTTAAATCATGAAGTATTTGTGCTCCAATTCCAAAATCTCTACTATCCATTGCAATTGCTGGTGCTTTTACAATAGTATTTGGTTTTTGCTCACTTTTTAATAATGATAAACGTTGTAAAAGATTCATCGATTCAGCTTCCTGATTGATAAATAGGATAGCTCCTTTTCCTTCCTCGTTAATAACACGGAACATATCATCTAATTTTTCGTCAGCATTGTTGGTTAACGTTCCTAAAATATCATTATTTACTAAAGTAGAATTAACACGTGTTAAAACGGTATCTTCTTTTTTCCAATCCCCTTTAGTTAAAGCAATATGTACTTGGTTATTTGTTGTTTGTTGGTAAGCTCTTAATCTAAAACTACCAAATCTAGTTTCAATATCAAAATCATCTTTCTTTACAATTAAAGAATCGTGATCCATTCTATAAGCAATCAAAGCTTCGATAGATACTAGTTTTAAGTCAAACTTTTTAGCAACTTCAATTAATTGAGGTAGACGTGCCATTGTTCCGTCTTCATTCATAATTTCTACAATAACTCCCGCTGGTTGTAAACCTGCTAGTCTTGCAAAATCTATAGCTGCTTCTGTATGTCCTGTTCGTCTTAAAACACCACCTTCTTTAGCAACTAAAGGAAAAATATGACCTGGTCTTGCTAAATCAAAAGGTTTAGTCTCTCCATTAGTCAATGCTTTAACTGTTTTAGCTCTATCTCCTGCAGATATTCCCGTAGTAACACCTTTACCTTTTAAATCTACAGAAACCGTAAATGCGGTCTCCATATGATCTGTATTATTGGTAACCATCATGTGTAAATCTAATTCCTCACAACGTTGCTCTGTTAAAGGTGTACAGATTAAACCACGACCGTGAGTGGCCATAAAGTTTATCATTTCCGGTGTTACTAATTCGGCAGCAGCCACAAAGTCTCCTTCGTTTTCTCTGTCTTCGTCATCAACGACTATAATAACTTTTCCTGCTTTAATGTCTTGTATAGCTTCTTCAATTGTATTTAATTGAAAAGAAGTTTTGTTTTCTTTATCTGTAGTAATCATAATAAATGTGTTGTGCTGCAAAGATATTGCATATTTATTACTTAGTGTAGCTAAGCGTTTGTTTTTTGGCGCCTTTTAAAGTGTACTAATGGGTAACCTATAAAGCCTAATAGCGTCAAAAATGGGCTTTCTTTTTTCTGTTTTAACGTCTGTATTATTGTATTGTAAGCAAAGTATGATTTTACGTAATTATAAATAAATACAATAAAACTGATAGCACTAATTTGTATGCCTGCTAATGCTAACTGTGGTTGCTTATTGTTTTTTAATATAAAATAAGAGACAAATAATACCGCTGTAATGGTAAAGAATAAAAGACTTAATCTTGAAATTATCCTATAGTCTTTAGTATCTGCATCCGTTAAAACAATAGGAGCTTCTTCTGTCACATCAATTATCGACTGTGGTTTTAAACCATTGTAATTAGTCCCTATAGATAGTTTTTGCTTACGTAAAAAGTGAGTTAAAGGGTATATAATAGCCCCAATAACTTGTTGTACTATCGTTTCTTTTTTATGCTCGGTTTTAGAAATTAAGCTATTAAAAGAAGTACAAGATTTTATATAATTAAACACAAATACTATTAATGCAATCGCACTTATTTGTAATCCTGCAGTTGCAACTTGTGGTAATTTATTATTTTTTAATACAAAGTACAGCAGTGCTAATACTATGGCAATAGCAAAACTTACACTGCTTATTTTTGAGAGTATTTTATTATTTTGAATGTCTTTGTCTTCAAAATGTACAATAACAGCATCATTGTCTAAAGCATTAACTTGTAGTTTTTCTTTATTAAATTTTTGGTTGAACCATTGCTTAATTGGCTCAGTAATATGATCAAATTCAAAAATACCGCGATCTTGCGTTGCTCGCTTGGTTAAAAAGATACTTAAAGGTAGCATGATTAAGGTTGAAAACCATGCGGAGAGGGCGGGATGGAGGTTTCCATTTTTTGCGCTATTCTCTGCAAATAGACCAATAAAGTGGTAGCTTAAAAATAATACAATTGCTATTACCATTGGTAATCCTAATCCTCCTTTTCTTATTAATGCGCCCAATGGTGCACCAACAAAAAAGAGTATAATACAAGCAACAGCCAAAGCAAATTTTTTATGTAATTGTATTCCGTGTTTATAAATCGAAGAATTTTTAACTTTGATTTGACCTTTTTTTGATTTTATAATTTGTTGTGTACTAGAGATGCTATTAATAGCGTAGTCTAAAATTTGTATTTTACGTTTGTCATTAAAAATATCAAGTATTACGCCATCATAAACACTGTCTTTTTTAGCATTTACGGTTAAGTTTAATGTTGCTAAATTGGTTCTGGCAAATAAAGCAGTTGAAAATTCTTCAATAACATTATTACGGTCTGTTTTTAATGAGTCAATAGCCTCATTTAACTCCGCAACATTTAGCATGGTGTATTTACTATCAATATTTTTCTCGTCTAAATCAATATTATTTAATTTAGATAAGTCCATATTCATAACGTGCTTTTTAAATGCAGCTTTACTAAATGGTTTTTTGTTACGGTCAGCTATTTTTTTAGGAGGAGTATCATCATAATAATACCCATCGTATAAAATTAGTTTTAAAATATTGGAATCTTCAGCACTAGCTAATTCACCTGTTTTCGCAACAATAGTGGTGTAGTTACCAGAAAAGCCTTTTGCACCTTTTTTATGTATGGTAACACCTTTTAAAAATTTACCGTTTAACCCAGATTTTTCTTCAACTTTTATATTGAAACTTTCTCCGATATCATTAAACTGTCCTTCTGCAATAATCATTGCCGGTTTTACTTTAGCAATATTTTTACGAAGGTTATAACTATTGTATTCCGCCCAAGGAATAACATTATTACTAAAAAAGAAGGTAAGTATGGATAGGCCAACAATAAAAATCCCTAAGCCTGACATGGCACGTTGCAGTGATATCCCTGTAGATTTCATGGCTGCAAACTCATAATTCTCGGCAAAATTACCGAAAACCATAATAGAAGCCAATAAGATTGTAAGTGGTAAAATTAAAGGAATTAGCGTAGGTGTTATGTACATCAAAAACTTTAAGACTGTTGCTAAGTCTAAATCTTTACCTGCTAATTCTTTAATATATAACCAAATGGCTTGTAAAACAAAAATCAGCATGAGTATAACAAACACGCTGATAAAGGTTTTAAGATATGATTTTAATATGTACCTATCTAATATTTTCACTTAAGATTAATCCAGTTTATTGATGTAATAGTCCTTGTACTTTGTTTCGTCAAAGGTAAATAAGGATTTTGATAAAGGCTCATTAGTTTTAAAAGAATTTACAGTTAAAGTTGTTTTTGTACCATTTTTTCCAACTTCAATTAATCTGTAAATATGTTTTGTTTTAGTGTCAACACCTAGCAGTACATATTTGATTTCAGAATTTGAATCAATAGGAATTAACTTTACATATTGTATCTTTCTTCCACTAACATCTTGTATGATGTCCATTTTATAAGTAAACCCTTCTTTATAAAAAGACAACATTTTACTTGGTGTAATTGTACTTTCATCTTGGTCACTACCTTTAGAGACAGTCACTTCTTCATCTTCAGGACTGATACTGTAAATAGTTGTACCGTCAAAAATACGTGTAATACCTAGGATGTTTAAGCGATAGTTTTCGCCTTGCATCACTACGTCACCTTTAGTTTCTTGTTTGATGTTTTCTTCGCTATTTTCTAAAACATATTTAAAATCTATAGCAATGTTATCATAACCTTTTGCTTTAGCAGACACTTCATTAAGTAACTTTTTTGCATCGTTATCTTGTGCAAAAATGGTACTGCTAGCTAATAAAAATAATACTAATAATTTTTTCATTTTAAATGTAATTTATTTCTTTTCGTTTTCTAATAGTTGATCAAGAGCTATTAAATCTGGTACTAACACTTGTCTGGCTTTACTACCTTCAAAACCTCCTACAATACCTGCAGCTTCTAATTGATCAATTAAACGACCTGCGCGGTTGTAACCTAGTTTTAATTTACGTTGTAATAAGGAAGCAGAACCTTGTTGTGCTGTAACAATAATTTGGCAAGCATCTTTAAACAAAATATCTCTGTCTGATATATCTACATCAAGACTTGTGCCACTTTCTTCACCTACATATTCTGGTAACAAATACGCATCAGGATATGCTTTTTGATTCCCAATAAAATCGACAATTTTTTCTACCTCTGGCGTGTCGACAAATGCACATTGTACACGGATCATATCATTACCTTGTGTGTATAACATATCTCCACGTCCTATTAGTTGATCTGCACCACCCGCATCTAAAATAGTTCTAGAATCTATCTTACTAGATACTCTAAAGGCGATACGTGCCGGGAAATTGGCTTTTATAATACCTGTAATAACATTTACAGAAGGACGTTGTGTTGCTATAATTAAGTGGATACCAATGGCACGTGCTAATTGCGCTAAACGTGCAACAGGGGTTTCTACTTCTTTTCCTGCAGTCATAATTAAATCTGCAAACTCATCTACCACCAAAACAATGTATGGTAAATACGCATGTCCATCGTTTGGATTTAATTTACGTGCTTTAAATTTAGTATTGTATTCTACAATGTTACGACATAATGCATTTTTAAGCATTTCGTAACGGTTGTCCATTTCTATACATAACGAGTTTAATGTATGTATAACCTTGGTATTATCTGTTATAATCGCTTCTGCTTCATCAGGAAGTTTAGCTAAATAGTGTCTTTCAATTTTATTGAATAACGTCAATTCTACTTTCTTAGGATCGACTAATACAAATTTAACTTCCGCAGGGTGCTTTTTGTATAGTAATGACGTTAATACGGCATTTAAACCAACAGATTTACCTTGTCCTGTAGCACCTGCCATTAATAAGTGAGGCATTTTTGCTAAGTCAATAACTAAAGTTTCATTACTAATAGTTTTACCAATTGCAATTGGTAAATGCATTTCTGTTTTTTGGAATTTTTGAGAGGCAATTACAGAACGCATCGATACTATTGTCGAATTTTTGTTTGGCACCTCAATACCAATCGTTCCTTTTCCAGGAATAGGGGCAATAATCCTAATTCCTAAAGCGGATAAGGATAGTGCAATATCGTCTTCTAAGTTTTTAATTTTTGAAATTCTAACACCAGCTTCCGGTACAATCTCGTATAACGTTACGGTTGGTCCAATGGTTGCTTTAATACTAGAAATTCCGATTTTGTAGTTATTTAATGTATCTACAATACGGTTTTTGTTTTCTTCTAATTCCTCTTGGTTAATAGTAACCCCTTCGTTATCGTATTTTTTAAGTAAATCTAAAGGCGGGAATTGGTAATTACCTAACTCTAAAGTTGGATCAAACTGTCCAAAGTCTTCCACTAACTTATTCGCTAAATTATCAGTTTCAGACAGTTCTTCTTTTACCGCTTCAACTTCAATTTCCATTGGTAATTCTTCCTCTTCTTCAACTTTCGGGATTTCAATTTCAATTGGAGGCGATGTTACAGCTGCTTTGACCACAGGTTTAACAGGTTCTTGCGTTAGCTCGATAGGTTTGTTAGCTTCAATTTTTGAATGATTAGAAATTGTAGGTTCTACTTTTTTATCGACATCAAAAGCAGATTTTATGTCTTCGGCTTCATCAGAATGTGCATTATCAACAGGTACAAAGTCTTCATTAAAATCGTCTTTAATATTGTTTTTTGCTTTCTTAAATATGGCAGCAATACGTTGTGGCGTAAATTTAAATCTAATAGCTAGGTAGCTAATAAATGCGAATGCCAATAGTAGGATGGTTCCAATCTTACCAATATAATCTTGAAAAAAGCTATTAATTTCAAAACCTATTGTTCCGCTAAGGCTATCATTTTTGTAAGTGAAAAATCCAAAAAGAACAGATAACCAAATCATTACTAAAATCCCCCAAAACCAATGCTTACGTAATTTGTCTTTACTTAAGTCCGTTAGTACGTATACTCCAGATAAAAAGGTAAGTCCAGAAATAATAAAGGCAGCAATACCAAAACCACGTTGGATAAACAGATCACTGATCCAAGCACCAAGCTTACTTAGCCAGTTTTTTGTTTCAATATCTCTTGATGCAAACTCACTTAACGCGCTTTGATCAACTTTTCCGGTGAATAAGTAGGATAAAAATGCGATAAAAAACAAAACACCTAAGATAATCAAGAAGCTCCCAAGAACTAATTTTTGTTGACTACTTAGTTTAAAATCAGGGGTTTTAATGCTGATTTTCTTTTTAGGTTTAACTGTTTTTTTTGCTTTAGCCATTATTGGGTTTTAGTTTGGGTAAAAATACAAATAGTTAACGTTTATCCTAATGGATAATTGTTTAAAATACCTTTGGAATATAAATAATCAAACCAATGATGGATGCAGCTATAGACGCTATAAAAACAGCACCAGCAGCAATATCTTTAATAAAACCAATTTTTTCGTGATGTTCAGGATGGATAAAATCGGCAATAGCCTCAATAGCGGTATTAACACCTTCTATACTCATTACTAATCCTATGGCAAAGCATTGCATAATCCATTCTGTAGAAGATATGTTGTAATAAAAACCACCTATGGTCATAATAACAGCAATACAAAACTGAATTTTTATACTAGCTTCTGTCTTTAAAAGTAAGAGCATGCCTTTAAAGGCATACCCTACACTTTTTAAACGATTGATTACAAAAGGTTCTTTTTTACTCATTTAATAACGCCTCAAGTGACGCTTTGTAATTAGGTTCGTCAGCAACTTCTTGTACTTGTTCTGTATATTTTACAACGCCATTTTCATCTAAAACAACAACGCATCTAGAATCTAATCCTTCAAAAGGACCAGTAGCAAACTCTAAACCATAGTCTTTACCAAACTGTCCTGTTTTAAAATCTGATAACATCACTACATTATCAAGCCCTTCTGCACCACAAAAACGAGCTTGAGCAAATGGTAAATCTCTAGAGATACATAATACTTTAGTGTTTTTCATTTCTGCAGCTTCTTTATTAAAAGAACGTACAGAGGTTGCACAAGTACCAGTATCAACACTTGGAAAGATATTTAAAACCACTTTGTGTCCTTTAAAATCTGATAATTTTTGAATTGATAAATCACTTGCAGTTAAAGTAAAGTCTGGAGCTTGAGATCCAACTTCTGGAAGATTTCCTATTGTTTCGACAGGAGTACCGCCTAATGTTATTTTTGCCATTTTGAATTGTTTTGGTTAAAGTATAAAATTAACAATAAATAGATGTTTAAACTATTTGTTTTCTTTTTTTATTCATTTTTAAAATTGAATCTGAAAATCAATGGATTGCTACTGTGGTTTCGTTAATAAAGTGTTAAACGTCTATTTTTTAAAAACCGCCTTGCTTGTGTTCTCGTTTATATGACTGTAACAAATAAATAACCATTTTAATAAAACACTAAAATTATGAACACTACAACATTAATTAAATCAGCAGTATTTACAATTGCATTATTTACATCAATCAGCGGTTTTTCTCAAGATAAGATGATGAAAAAAGATAAAATGAAAACCGAAAAAACAGTTATGGTTGGTGGCGCAGAGATGTATCCAAGTAAAACTATTGTTGCAAACGCGGTAAACTCTAAAGATCATACCACATTAGTAGCAGCAGTAAAAGCAGCAGGATTAGTAGACACTTTATCTAGCGAAGGACCATTTACTGTATTTGCACCAACTAACGCTGCTTTTGCAAAATTACCAGAAGGTACAGTAGAGACATTATTAAAACCTGAAAATTTAGAAACATTACAAACGGTATTAAAAAACCACGTGGTGGCAGGAAAAATAAATGCAAAAGACCTTTTAAAGTTAATTAAAAAAGGAAACGGAAAAGCGACAATCACAACAGTTAGTGGTGGGACGCTTACTGCTTGGTTAAAAGATAAGGACGTGTACATCACGGATCAAAACGGAAACTCAGCAAAAGTAACTATCGCAGATGTTAATCAATCTAACGGTGTGATTCATGTTATTGACATAGTGGTATTACCAAAGTCTTAATTTACTAGGGATTTATTAAGCTTAATTAAAGGCTACTTTGTAATAGAAGTAGCCTTTTTTTTGTTTGATTAGTTAGGTTTGGTTAACTTTAAAGACCTAATAGGTGATAAGCTGTATAAGTAAAAGTTATGCTAAAATAAATACAATCAATTTTATTTATCGGCTATCGATTAAGTAATAGATTAGTTTTATCAAAAATTAAACCGTAAAAAAACATATCATATGGATCATAGTAATAGTGGAGACGCAAGCAAGTGCCCTTTTTTAAGTGGAACTGTTAAACATACTTCGGGAGGAGGTGTTGAAAATAGAGATTGGTGGCCAAACGAATTAAAACTAAACATTTTACGTCAAAATGCTTCAAAATCAAATCCAATGGGAGACGATTTTGATTATGCAGAGGCATTTGCCAGTTTAGATTTTGTGGCGCTTAAAAAAGATGTTACAGATTTAATGACAGACTCTCAAGACTGGTGGCCTGCAGATTATGGACATTACGGTGGATTAATGATACGTATGGCTTGGCATAGTGCCGGAACCTATAGAGTTGGTGATGGACGTGGTGGTGCAGGAGCAGGAAACCAACGTTTTGCACCTATTAATAGTTGGCCAGATAATGGTAACTTAGATAAGGCACGTTTATTATTATGGCCAATCAAACAAAAATATGGTAACAAAATATCTTGGGCAGATTTAATGATTCTTGCTGGTAACTGTGCGTTAGAGTCTATGGGCTTTCCAACGTTTGGTTTTGCTGCAGGACGTGAAGATGTTTGGGAACCAGAACAAGATGTATACTGGGGAAGCGAAACAGAATGGGGTGCAAATGAAGACCGTTACGAAAATGGCGATTTAGAAGATCCGTTAGCAGCAGTAATGATGGGATGGATTTATGTAAACCCAGAAGGACCAAACGGAGTGCCAGATCCATTAGGATCAGCACATGATGTTAGAGAAACTTTTGGTAGAATGGCAATGGATGATGAAGAAACCGTAGCACTAGTTGCAGGTGGGCATACCTTTGGTAAAGCACACGGTGCAGCTGATCCAAATAAATATGTTGGTAAAGAGCCGCATGGCGCAGCAATAGAAGAAATGAGTACCGGTTGGAAAAATAGCTTTGGTACAGGTGTTTTGGATGACACTATTACTAGTGGGATTGAAGGGGCATGGACACCAAACCCAACACAATGGGATGCGGACTATTTTGACGTGTTATTAAACTATGATTGGGAGCTTACAAAAAGTCCAGCAGGTGCACACCAATGGAAGCCAACAGCAGCTTCTAACGCTAAACGTGCTCCAAAAGCAGGAGATGCTAATGGTAGACAAGATTTAATGATGACTACCGCTGATATCGCTTTAAAAGTAGATCCTGCGTATTTAGAGATTTCTAAACGTTTTCATGCAGATCATAAAGCATTTGAAGATGCATTTGCACGTGCTTGGTACAAATTAACACACCGTGACTTAGGTCCTGTATCACGTTATTTAGGACCAGAAGTCCCTAAAGAAGAATTGTTATGGCAAGATCCAGTACCAGCAGTAACGTACACATTAAGTAATGCAGATATTACGACTTTAAAAGACGCTATTTTAGACTCAGGATTAACTATTTCTCAAATGGTAACTACCGCTTGGGCATCTGCATCAACGTTTAGAGGATCGGATAAAAGAGGTGGTGCTAATGGTTCTAGAATTAGATTAGAACCACAACGCAGTTGGGCAGTAAATAATCCAGCGGAATTGGATGCGGTTTTAATTATATTAGAAGGCATTAAAGCTGACTTTAAAGGCGAAGTCTCTTTAGCAGATTTAATTGTATTAGCCGGTAATGTTGGAGTAGAACAAGCAGTTAAAAATGCAGGGTATACGTTAACGCCAGGATTTACTCAAGGTAGAGGAGATGCAACACAAGCACAAACAGATATCGAACAGTTTGGTTATTTAGAACCTTTAGCAGATGGCTTTAGAAACTATATCAAACCAGGCATTAAGATTGCAGCAGAAGATTTATTAATAGATCGTGCAAACTTATTAACCTTATCAGTACCAGAAATGACGGTTCTTGTTGGTGGTTTACGTGTGTTAGGTGCTAATTATGATGGCTCAAATCATGGTGTTTTTACAGAAAATAGAGGACATTTAACTAACGATTTCTTTAAAAACATATTAGACTTTACTTATACTTGGAAAGCTACTGATGATGATCAAACTGTTTTTGAAGGACGTAACCGTAAAACTAACGACGTTAAATTTACTGGGACACGTGCCGATTTAATCTTTGGTTCTAACACAGAGTTAAGAGCTATTGCGGAAGTATATGGTGCTAACGATGGTCAAGAGCGTTTTGTAAAAGACTTTGTAGCAGCTTGGACTAAAGTGATGAACTTAGATCGTTTTGATTTAAAATAATAAACAATACAGTAATTATAAAAGGAATGGGTCTAACAACGCATTCCTTTTTTTTATAAAAAATATCCAAAATGGAAACTATAAATACCCTTTTTGAAAGTATAAAAAATAACGATAATGCCACTTTAAAAGCATTGTTAAGTGCTAATCCTAAATTAGCAGACTCTAAAGATCAGCGTGGTTTTACGCCTTTAATATTAGCCACTTATTTTGATAACGAAGCTGCCACTAAAGTTTTAGTAGAACATAACGCGCCTATTAACGCTAAAGATGCCTCAGGAAATACAGCATTAATTGGTGTTAGTTTTAAAGGAAATGTCGCTTTTGCCCAGTATTTAATTGAAAATGGTGCCGATTTAAATGCAGTAAATGCTAACGGTACAACTGCTTTGACCTTTGCCACACAATACAATAAAGTAGACATAGTAAAACTACTTTTAGATCATAACGCAGATGCAACCATTAAAGATAACGAGGGTAAGACTGCTTTGGAGTATGCGGTGGATAAGAAGTTTACTGAAATTGCTACGCTTTTAGCATAGTTTTTTTGTGGTGTTTTAAAATGAAACCAAGTTTAAATTAGGTTAATTATCTGATTTTAAACTTGGTTTTTTTTTAATCGAATAGAAAACCCACGAGTGTTATAGTAACCTGTAGAAAACTAGCCAGTAATTATACACGTTTTTATTCCACTATTTGTCTAATTAAATCTTGGTTAACAATTTCCGTATTTAGTTTAATATATCTAAAGGATTTTACTTTTGAATTGTTAAGTTCAATAATCAAAACCTTGTTTTTATTTGAGTAAGCAATTCTGGTATCAAAAGTTAGATAATCAGTTCCAAATTCCGCTTCTAATTCCGTTTTAGTTAAACCGTAAAGATTGGCTTTTCCTAAATCAGCATCTGGATTAAAAATTCTAAATTCAATTAAATGTTCTGTTGTGTCTTTGTAGTTGTGTTTGTTTTTTCCGTGTTTAAAAACTACAAATTGGTCTATTTTTATTGATTCTTTTTCAAAGTCAGGATAATTATAAACATAGAAAATAGAATCTTTAATTCTAGGTTGATAATAATATTTAGTTGCGCTAGTCACGCCTGTTGTAAAATGCATTCCTTTCTTTTTCTTAAAATCCAATAAGTCAATAGGATTATCAAGAAACGCAACTAAATTTGAGTTTAACCCGCTTCTAGGTTGAGACTTTGAAACTAACTCGGTTTTAGTCACCGGACTTTCCGCATATCTTTTCTGTGCGTAGAAATATAAAAAGATCCCGTATCCGATTGCAGAAACCACGATTAATGCAAAAATGAATATTAAAATGTCCTTGGTTTTTTTCAAATGTGGGTTAATGTGTTTGGATAAGAATATTTTCGTTTTGAGCAACTAAATCAGCAATAAATTATACACTGTATTAGCCCACGTTTTCTATTAGCTCTTTTAATTTTTGGTATTCTGGATCGTCTAAAATATCATATTCATTTGTCGTTGCAAGTAAGATTGCATTTCTACATTCCTCAATTCTTCGTAATACTGGAAATACAATACTTTTTCCGTGATTTATATATTTTTTCATATCACTTGCAGAAGTTGGTATTTTATATCCATCTCTACTGCTTGCAATTAAAATTCCATTATCTCTTAAATGACCAATTACTTTAGAGCTAAAACGTTCTTTCGTTAACGGACTTTTCCTATTAACACTTAAGTGTCGAAGAAATTCGGCTGATGTTGTAAATTTCCTTGGGTGGTTTGACTGATGATATAATAGTAATAATTTAAGAAAGTTTATTCTATCAAGGTTATCTGGCGTATTTCCTGTTGTTTTGTCAATAAAGTCAAATGTTCTATTTAAGCCAAGTGTTGCAATTGTTTCATCATATTCACTGAAGGTTGCTTTTTCACTAAATTCCTCAGTTTTATATTTTTTAGGAAAATGATTAAGACTATGCAGTTTGTTTTTAATTAGTTCTAAGAATTCAGGTGATTTATCTGACTTTTTTAGTTCATCAAATATGAAGCCTAAAGTTCCCGCCATCATATCTGCCAATTGAACTCCTAAATCATTATGACTTTTTTGGATTTGAAAATCAGAACCTGCAAATAGATTTCTAATGTGATTTTTCTCAACATATTTTTTAAAACTACGCATAAAATCATTTCCTCCGTGTTCGTCAACTTTTAATTCAAGTTGTGGGAATGTTCTATAAAGTTCCTTGTAAAGAATTCCGTTTAAATATTTGTAAAATGACTGTTTATATTTAAAACCTTCTCCAAATAATTTTCTTTTGTCTATTACTACTGCATAAACAGAAAAATTAATCTTTTGAAGTTCTTTTAAAATAAGGATTCTTCGCTTATGGTTTCTTGATACTTTACTTGACTTAATTTCTCCTGTTTGAAAGAAACGCTTTCTTATTTCTTCAAGTTGTATTTTAATTTCACCTAATTCTTCTTGATTCATAATTACGCTTGCAATTATAAAATGACTTCCTTGAGTATCAAAATCAAAAGAATTATTCCCGAATTCGTCTGCAAATGCAATTACTTTCTTCATACTTTCTTAAATGTTGGCTAACGGTTATTATAAGAATAGTAGGGAGGAAAACACACCTGAACCATTCGATTTTAATTTAATTGCCCTATTGTTTTTATGCTTGTTATAAATAGTTATTTCTTCCTAGTGAACAATTTGCCTGCTAATTTTTCCGAAATGTCAAATGTCTTTACTATCATTTTTCCAGTTTTGCTCAATGCTTTTTTTGTGTTTTCGTGTGTCGCAAATTGATAGCTTTTATTGGCTAAATACTTGGTCGTTTTGAAAGTAACATCTTTTGATGCAATCATAAAATTTTTGGTTTGTTTACTTGTTATCACACGATAAGTGTAATTTCCTGCTGAAGTAATTCCAACAGCAGTTCCATTAATTGCTAATTGTGTGTATTTTTTTGTCTTATCGTGATTGAAAAAATTATAAACACCATTAAAGCATTTGCCAATTAACATTTTGTTTTTATAAATTAGATAGCCAACTCCGGCACTAACAATAATCGGACTTGATGAAGCTAACGAAAAACCAATAATTGCATACTTTACAGTTTTGCCTCCAGTTTTGATTGCAAAAAATTTTGGTGCATCGTTTAATTCAATTTCTTTATTCTCGATTGCCTTGTAAGTTTCTACACCCGTAAAAATAGTGCCGAAAATTAATGAACCTCCAATAATGTCTTCGATTGGAATAGTATTGTCAATATTTTCTAACTCTCCTTTTAAAATATCAAAGGTAGTCTCATTTGCATTTATAAAATCAACATCGGCAATTTGGTCTTCCCACGCTAATTCAAATTCAGCATCAGTAACATTTTCTGCACCGCGGGAACGATTTATTGCAAAGTCCTCTAAAAATACATTGTCTAAATTAGAAACTGTTTCGGGTGAACTTGATTGGGAAAGAATATGGGAAATATCCTTTTGTTTTATAATTTCTACAACTTGGTCAGAAGATAAATCCTTTATTTCGTCAGAAAAGACTGTATTAAAAGCTTCCTCGCCACTAATATCATAATGTTGAAACCGACTATTAATATAGTCTTGAGCATTTTGTGATAAATCGGCGAAGTTTTTTTTCATAATTATTTAACGGATTTGTATAAGAACAGTAGGGCGGAAAAATGCAACTACCATTCGGTTGAACACAAGCTGAATTTTTAAATTTTACTTATAATCTTTTTTTTCTCAATAAGCCAAATTTAAAAATTTGGCACACTCGCAAATACATTTTAACTTATATTTGTCAACTAGTTGTTTATTAGCTTTATACGTTGTTGTAAATAGTTTTTATTCCGCTATTTTTTTTCCAATTTCCTCTGGCCAAATTATAAATTGTCCATATTGACCACTTTTTTCAATTCCGCCAACTTCTTTCCCACGTTTTGTGGTAACCCAATCATCTTCTTTCTTGTACATGAGTTTATTGTCCGTCAACCAGCTATTGACTTTTCGACTACTCAATCCTGTTATTTGAGCTAATTCTTTTGTAGTTAAAAATTTAGAACTTGAAGTGCTCACAACTTTCGGTTGTGTTTCTTTCTTTTCCGTTTTAGCTACTTCAGGAATGGACGTGAATTCAAACCTTTCACTCGTTTCGTCAATAAAATCTATTTCTTTATATGCGTCTTCAAATAATTCTTTATCCGATTCGTCATTCAAATCCACTAAAACTCCCATTTCTTTGTTGTTATTCATTGAGAATTCGTAAAGATTAAGGGATGTAATAATCATTTTGTCATCATTCAGATAACATTTTGCGTGTAAATCTTGATTGTATTTTAAAATTACAAATCTCAATCCTTGAAGAAATTTCATTTCGTGTGGATTCAGCTCTTGTTTTCCAAAAATTACAGTTGTTATTTTATCCTTGCTGTTTCTGTATGTCAGTAATTCTTTAAAATCTTTTGATAGTTTTAGATATGGTGAGATTAAAATCAGTCTGGTTTCCGCATTTCGTATTAAATCTTCTATTTCAGATACTGCTTTTCTAGTGTTTAAAAATTTTGCCATTTATCTTTTAGTTTGTAGGTTTTCTCAGTTTTTGTAAATTGTTTACAACGTGATTGTTTATGATTGGTTGTGTGATTTAGACTTCTAAGTTAGCAAATAAATCACAGATAGAATATTCCGCAGGAATATTCGTAAGTAGGCTAGACCTAGCAATTAATTATACACGTTGTTACAACACGTTATATTATGCTTTTGTGAAATTCAATAAAACTATAAGCAGTATTTCAATTATTGCTATGATGAATGCAGCGATGTTCGTTTTTAATAAATCACTTCTCTTTATTCCATAAACTAATTTACTGTTTTCATAACTATTCATTAATAATAATAAAAAGATAGAGATTATAATTACACCAGCAACAAACACAATTGTTCCGTCTCTTTCTAATTCTGTACTTATAGAGAAATAAATAAAAAATAAAAGCCAAAAATAATAGAATGAACAAATTAGTAACCATCCAATTTTATTATTAATAAAAACTCCACTGAAAGGAATGATAAGCAAAAGAGATGACCTTAGAATTGAAGTACTAAATGCAATTTTGAAATACTCAGAAATTCCACCATTATTTCCAACTGTTGTATAGTAATCTACTAATTGTTTATAATCAAGAATTAAAACAACAATAGCAATAATTATAATCGGAGCTTTTATTAATACATTTAATCTAGGCTTGTTAGTTTCTTCCAATTTGCTTTAATGTGTTGTAACGTGATTGTGTATGATTAGTTGCGTGGTTAAGCAACTAATTTAGCAAATAAATCACAGATAGAATATTCCGCAGGAATGTTCGTAAGTAGGATATAAGCAAGCAATTAATTATACACGGCTTAAGTTAGCATTTTAATAAAAACACTAAATTTAAGACATATAATAAGAAAGAACAAAAGAGAGGAATAAGGTTATTATACACGCAGAAGCTAAAGACTTCGTCAACATTGTAAATCCCCTCTCTTTTCTACACAGATTTCGAACAGTTCTGTGAGGCTTTTAGACCTCGATTTTAAGTCGTTGAAACTCGCGTAGTATGTCCTTTCAAAATACAATTTGTTATGAATAAAGATATTAAATATTTTGGTATTGACATTAGTTATTTAGTTTTTGATGTCACAGATTCTGATGGTAATTACTATCAGTTTAAAAACAAAGTTTCAGGCTTTAAAGCGTTTCGGAAACTCTTAAATTCGGAGAGTCATTGCGTGATGGAAGCTACAGGTTACTATCATTATCAGTTGGCTTATTATTTGTTTGAAGAAGGTCTAAATGTTTCAGTAGAAAATCCATTGTCTGTAAAACGATTTATCCAGATGAGGCTGTCCAAGATTAAGACCGATAAGAGCGATTCAAAACTTATATGTTCATATGCTGAGCAAGTAGAGTTAAAGCTTTGGAAGGGTAGTTCAAAGGAAGTACAGGAATGTCTTCAAATCACCAGAACCCTTTCTATATATACAAAACAGCGTACGATGATAAAGAATAAACTTCATGGTGAATCTGTTTTAGGGGAGCCAAGTATAGCAATTGTACGATCGTTAAAACGTAGTTTAAAACATTTAGATAAAGAGGTGTCCAACCTAGAAGAACTGTTGCTGGTTTTAGTAAAAGAGGCTCATAAAGATTTATTTACACGAATAAAAACCATACCAGGAATCGGAAGAAAAACCTCTATAATGTTAATCGTTTTAACAGGTGGTTTTGAGCGCTTTTCAAGTGCGTCAGAATTATGTAGTTACGCAGGGTTAACTCCAGTTATTAGGCAAAGTGGAAGTAGTATAAAAGGACGACCACGAATTAGTAAAATGGGCAATCAAAAACTTAGGAATTTATTATTTATGTGCAGTTTTACGGCTTGTAAATACAACAAGGCATGTAGAGATATTTATGAACGATTAGTAGCAAAAGGAAAGAGTAAAAAATTAGCATTAATAGCGGTATGTAATAAGCTATTAAAACAAGCTTTTGCTATTGCAAAATCGGGATTAATATTTGACAAGGAATATAAAAGTGCGCTAGTGAAAAATTAATAAGATTTTACTTGTTTTTTAGCACAGTACTTTGTTGTAGCTAGTATTTTTTATTCAACCAACTTTTGTTTTCAAAACTCGCCCTTGTTTTTTTGCTTCGGAATCCATAATTCCACCAATTATCATTCCGATAATCATTCCTCCAATCATTGAGAAAATTCCAATAAAAAATGTTGCTATACAGCCAATCATCATTCCAAAAATCATTCCTGTAAATGTATAATGACCATCTAAAATCAATGAGAGTCTGTTTTTAAGGAACTTTTCAAATTCAGATAATTTTTTATTATAATATTTTTTTCTATTATGATTTTCAGATTCTAAATCCAAATTGGATAATTCTGATTCTATATCTTTTATTTGTTTTTCTGTCAAATCTCGCTCTTTTAAATCAGATAAAATTCCAATGTATTTGTCATAGATTTTTATTTCCGACTTATCATTGGAACTTTTTTTGAAGTTTACAAAGAAATTCAATGTTTCATTTATATTCATATTCTTGCTCTGATATTAGCTACAACTAGTTATATAATTACGTTTATTCCTCAAATCCCGTAAATATACCGGATATGGTTAGTTTAGTTTTGCTTATATCTATTAAGACATAAAAAACGAAGTTACTTTTTATTCATTTAAAAAACTATAAGTAGAACTACGTATTTTTCTAAACTACAGCCAAGTTACAAAAGTCTGATTACTATACTTTACGGGAAACCGTAACCACCATTTATTTTAAATAAAATAGTCTCTGTTAATTATATAAACGGTCTTGTTACATTCGTCTGTTAATCATCGCTAGGTTTCAAACCAGGCTTGTAAAACGTTATAAATCCATTACAATTTTAATGCACATCAATACCGTCAAAAAATATTTGAGATAGTGCTGTATCATCATATTTATCGCCTTTATAGACTTCCAAGATTTCAAATTTAATCTTCCAATTAGGTAATGTTTTTAGTTTTTCTTGATCTTTTCTTTGAGAATACCCAATAGGTTTATCTAATCTAATAGACTGTAATGCATAACGGTCTTTAAGATTAATGACCCCATAAACAGTATCGTTTATATATAGTTTAAACTTTTTTACACGGGAGTTATTCTTCCAAGTGGTTTTGCTTTTTATATAACCATTTGCAATTTTAATAGTGGTTAATCGCGGGTGGTTTGGAACAAATGAAAACGTAACAGATTCTCCAATACCATAGCCTTTTACACCTTCTACCCAAGCTGTTTGATAACTAAAGTCAGATATGTTATTGACGCTATACGTATTTGCGTTTTCCGATTTTAAAAAGGAGGAAGCGCTAACGGTGTAGTCTCCAGCGCCACAATACCAGGAGCAACCTGCACCTTCTACATCCCACATTGTGCTGTAGGTTTCGTCATATTTTTCTAAAAGCGCTGCTTCTTGGTCTGTTAGGTTGTTCCAACTTTTTTTATTGGAAGCAATAGCTTCTAGTAATTGGTCTCTTTGTTGCCAGTCTTTTTGCACCTGAATTCCAAAATCGAAATCCATGCCAATAATTGTTTCCAGTTGTTTTAGATCCTGAATAAAAACGTGACACGTTATAAATAAAATGATAATAATTAGATGTTTCAATTTGAGTTGTGGGTGTGTTTATGGTGTTTTATTATTCTGATCCTTCTAACGTTTTTTGTAACTCAGAATGTGTTTGATTGTCAATAATATCGCTTAGTGTTCCGCTTTTAAAATCATATCTCTTGATTAAAATAGGTTCGTTATAAGACTCGTATTGTCCGTCACTATTTTTGTCTATTCCAAATTCAATAATTAAATCAGTACTGTTATTTAAAAACTTATAATTGAAAACATCCATGCCTTCAATACTTACTTTTTTCATTTCTTTTTGCTTAAACGAATAGATATAAAGTGATTTAAAATCTTCTAAATTTAAAACGCCATCTTTATAGGTGTCCTTTTCTGAAGCTTGCATTAATAACAGTATATCATTATCAAAATACGCTGTATGTATGGTATTAAAATTGACACGGTTGTCAAATAGTTTTTTGTTGATCTGATTGTTTTGATCATAAATAATAACATTGTTGTAAGCACCATAAAAGCCACTAGAGTATCTGTTGTTAGAGCTTGCATATTGTTCTCCTGAAGCACTTACAAATCCATTTAAGATGCCATTAATATCTTCTTTTTGATTCAGCATTTTATGAGACACCGGGATTATGTAAACAGATTTTAAGGTGTCAATTAATTTTGGTGTTTCGTAGGATATGACTTGTAGACGTTTATTTTCTTTTTGTAGTTTTTCAATTTTTTCGTCAGATAATATTCCTGTTTCAACATCGTCATAAGAAGAGTAGTCACGATTTTCTTTAATTATAATTGAAATAAAAGCGATTAAAGCTATTACTAAAAAAAGGGCTCCTAGTGTTCCTAGAATAGCCAGTAGTTTTTGATTGTAGTTTTTTACTTTTTCAATTTTCATTGTGTAATAGCGTTAGTTGTAATGGTGTTATTTGTGATCAGTTTAGGTAATCTGCCTTTGTTGAATGTCTAATTTAGTGAATAAAAGCGGAAGAGTAGGGCTTTGTTTATAATATTGGTTGTGCCTTTTATTATTTACTTTTAACTGTATTAGTCCGATGCTGGTGGCGGTGGTGTAATCCTTTTAGCTTCTAAGTCCGTGAAATCAAAAAAGACCAACTTTTGATCGTTTAATGCGTCAATTGCTATTTTTTTGTTCTTTTCTAACTTAGCGTATTCCGTTTGATACCATTTTTTTGACAAATAGTTTTTGTAATCATTAATGCCTTTACTTATTTCAGTTATTAAAGGCTGTAAATAAGTAACAGGAATGTGTTTTTTATAAAAATGAAATTCAAATTGACCTTTAGAAATGGAATCGAATACATCCGTATTTGGAATTCTGATTTTATACTTCAATTTTGATGAAACTTCCATTGCTCCGTTTGCATTTTTAAGATAGTTGAAGGCTAAATGTCTTAACGAATCAATAGTTGTTAATGACTGATTAAACAGTAGTTTAGTATTGTTAACTGTATCAATTGTGGCATTGTATCTATTACAACCAATAAAATCCGAAAGGCTATCTTTTAAAAATAAATACTCTGAAATAGCATTTTCTAAATTGTTAGAATTAGGATGGTTCTGAATGAATGTAGCGTAGTCTCTATAATACCTTGATGTTTTTACTACATCCCAATCACGCTCTTGCACGTCTTTTTTCTCAATGTTTTTGCATTGAGTGGCAAATATTAAAATAAATAAAACGCTTACTTTTATTCTCATTTTTCTAATTAAGCAAGTAATTTACAACAGTTTATTTTATAAATAAAGTAAGCGATTAATTATAACTACCCCGTCAGAATGTAAGCTACTAAATAGAAATTATTTAAACAGACATAAGATCTTAGAATAGATAATAATTAAAATTGATATAAAACTTGACGTTATGCGACATAAAAAAGCCACTTTACAACGGTAAAGTGGCTTTTAAAATAGTATAAATTAGTAGCGTGGATTAATCGTTTTTAGCGAAGTAACCATCATTTGATACAGCTTTGTCACTTACCGATATGCTTCCTGTTTTAAACCATACTTCTGCATAGTTACCATCTGCATATTGCTTTTGGATATCGCCACCATGTGTTTCTGCTCCAGAGCACCAGTTTTTATTTACGTCAGGAGATTTTCCGTTAGTCTGATTGTAACATCCAAGTTTAAAGAAACAACCTTCTCCTGTGTATGCTTCTTTACGCTCTACACCATCTTGACCAATTGGAAAAAATAGTTTTTGAGTTTGTACAGGGATATCTGCTTTAGTAGCGTATTCTGATTGTAATAAGTTTTTAGTAAACGTTTTAGTCTCGTGTCCTGGACTTGTAAATGTAAGCTCCATAATACCTTGCTTTACAACCACATTATAGCTAAATTCTTCGCCTAAGGCTATACCATCTTCAGGTTCTGCCGGAAATGTATTAGCATCGCTACCCACTACAGAAAAATCGTTACCCCAAACAGCAGAAGAATAATCCCATCGTTTAGCATTATCGTCTCCTGCAGTATTAATTTCGTAATGCCAAAAGACAGAACCTTTAGTTTGACCAGGGTACTTTTTGTAAAATATTTTTAGTGGCTCGTTTTCAAAAGCATCTGCACTATGTATTTGACCAACTACCACAGCGTGCGATGCAGCAACACGTGCATCTCCTGTTGCAGACACATTCATTACTTTTAATGTCGCAGATAGTTTGTCATCAGCAGTTTCTGGATACCATTTTTTTGTTTGTGCTAGTTCGGTTCTGGTGTTATTTGATGTTCCGTGAGTATCACCACCATTTGGCGATTTAAACACAACCCAGTTGTCTTTTCCATCGTTTTGAGTGTAGAAAAAATCTTTGTTTTCAAAATCTGTTGCAATTCCTGCATTTGAACCATCACCTAAAATAAGTTTCCATTGGTCAAAAAACGGAATAACACTACTAGCGTATACTGTTTTTGGAGCGACTTCCGTTTTAGGCATTTCCGCTTGTTTTGTTTCTTTTTTACAGCTACTAAGTGTTGTTAAAGCACATAGAAGTAAAGTAGCTGAAATTGTTGAGATACTTTGTTTTGTCATTGTAGTTTAGTTTTTTTTTGGTGGTATATCGCAACAATACATTTATATTGCCTTGCATTAATAACAAAACCAAGGTATGCAAAATTTGGTTAACCAATTATTGATTTAACAAAAAAAAACCACTTTGCTAGCACAAAGTGGTTTTAATAATTACTAATTTTTCTTTTTCAATTACTTATCAATAGACCCTAAAACACGTTTCATAAATCCGTTTACTGCATCTTTTTTAGTTGCACCGTCTTTAATCATTTTATTAACTTCAATTGCACCGTACATATTAGAGATTAACTCTCCAATAACGTCTAATTCTTCATCTTTAAGAGATGGTACTTCAGTTAAGGCTTCTAGAGTTTCAATAGTTTCAACGATGTAATCTTCGTCATTGTCCTCTATAAATTGTGTTAAGTGTTTTATTACTGGTAATTTCATTGATAATTGTTTTTTGTTGTCTGTTTAAACGCAGTTAAGCTTTTGGCTGTAACTGCGCGTAACCTGACATTTATGTGTTATGCTACTTCGTCAACTAACTCTTTTAAAACGTCAAATTTGTTAGTCTGTGTTTGATTTACAAATTGTCCACCTTTAAATGTTGCAAACGTTGGTAAATTATCTACAGTTGCTAATTTTCTTGATTCCGGAAATTTTTCCGCGTCAGCGATAACAAATGTTATATTTTCTAACTCGCTAGCTAATTTCTTAACCTTTGGTTTCATGATACGACAGTTACCACACCATGTAGCCGAATATTGTACTACTACAGTGTCGTTATTTGCTATAATTTCGCTTAAGTTATCTTGACTTAGTTCTTGTAACATAATAATTTAATTTACGTGATTTGCTAAATAAGCTGCAGTACCTTTAGCGTTAGCTTGCATTGCATCTTTACCTTCTTCCCAGTTTGCAGGACAAACTTCACCTTTTTCTTGTACATGCGTTAATGCATCTACTAAACGTAAGTATTCTCCAACGTTTCTACCTAATGGCATGTTGTTGATACTTTCGTGTTGTACGATACCATCTTCGTCAATAATATAAGTTGCTCTGTAAGTTACGTTGTCACCTTCTACTTGTACAGTTCCAGTTTCTTCATCGTAAGTTTCGTTTTTGATATCTAAAATACCTAAGATGCTAGATAAGTTACGGTTACTATCTGCAAGGATTGGGTAAGTTACACCTTCAATACCACCATTGTCTTTTGCTTGACTTAACCATGCAAAGTGTACTTCTGGAGTATCACAAGACGCACCAATAACGATTGTGTTTCTTTTTGCGAATTCTGCCTTAGCAGCTTCAAAAGCATGTAATTCTGTTGGGCAAACAAAAGTAAAATCTTTAGGATACCAGAATAATACTACTTTTTTGTTGTTGTTTTTTGCTTCTTCAAGAACGTTGATTTTAAAAGTATCACCCATTTCGTTCATTGCATCCACATGTAAATCTGGGAATTGTTTTCCTACTATTGCCATTTGTTTAAAATTTTATAATTAATACATTGTTTTTTCAGTGTGCAAAGATACATTAGAAGGTAAAAAAAAATAGCCTAATAAAATTTTTAAATCTTATTAGGCTATAAATTTTAATTATAGTAAACTCTAAAGTGTATAATTTACAGTTATTTATCTTTTAGTTGTCTAATTTTAATATTAAGTGCAGCAAAAAATAAGGTTGTAAATGGACTTAGCCAGTTAAAAATGGCATAGACAAAATACTCTCCAACACCTACGCCTAAAACACCAGATTGGTATGCACCACAGGTATTCCATGGTATAAGTACAGAGGTTACAGTACCAGAATCCTCTAGAGTACGACTTAAGTTTTCTGGCGCTAGTCCTTTATCTTGATATGCTTTTTTAAACATTTTACCCGGTATAACCAATGCCAGGTATTGATCTGATGCAATTGCATTTAACCCTAAACAGCTTATTACGGTACTAGCAAACAATCCAAAGACTGTAGTGGCTAGTTTTAATAGTTCTCTTGTAATACGTGATAAGGCACCAATTGCGTCCATTGTACCACCAAATACCATTGCACAACATATTAGTAGGATGGTCCAAAGCATCCCGTTCATCCCACCTGCGCTAAATAATTTTTTTAACCTTTTAATGGTGATTAGTTTTTCTAAGTTTTCGGCTTTAGCCTTAACAACAGCAGCGTCTGCATAATCTGGAGCTAAAAAACTTTGTAAACTTTGTAGTGTATGCACACCTTTTAAATCGTCATCTGAAAATAGATTTTTAAGTTGTGGGTCGTTATTAACTTTCTCTATATCTGCAGGAGATAAGTTAGCTAGATATTCTGCGTTATCAATTTCTACACTAGTATCTGTTAATATAGAGGTTACAACTGTTTTGGTAGAAGAGTCTGTTATGTTTTCAATTAATTTAGATTGAAATACAAAGGCGAATACTGCTGCTAGAAGTACACCAGAAATTAAGGCTGCTACAGGTTTAACTTTAAAAAGAATTAATACAACTACAGCTACTGGTACTAAAAAAAGTAGCGGTGTAATATTAAAGTATTTGTCTATTGTTCCTAAAATGAAAGAGGTGTCAGAGCTACCTGTAGACTCTATGCTTACACTCATGATAGAAAACGCTATAAGTGTAATAATTACTGTTGGTACAGTAGTAATACTCATGTATTTTATATGTGTAAATAAATCTGTTCCGGCCATAGCAGGCGCCAAGTTTGTTGTATCACTTAAAGGTGACATTTTATCTCCAAAATAAGCTCCAGAAATTACGGCTCCAGCAATCATACCTGGGCTAATCCCTAAAGCTGTACCAATACCAATAAGCGCAATACCAACAGTTGCAGAGGTGGTCCAAGAACTACCTGTAGCAATAGATATTACTGCACAAATAATAACAGAAGCCGGTAAAAATATGGATGGATTTAAAACTTGTAATCCATAATATACCATAGCGGGTATTACACCACTAATTAACCAAGTTCCGGCTAAAGCACCAACTAAAAATAAAATCATGATCGGGACAAATACACTTTGTAAGTTTTCCCATATTTCCTTTAGCATTAGTTTATAGTTTACTTTATTAAAGAAACCGACAACTGCTGCAATTGCACCTGCGATTAATAAAATAAACTGATTAGAATATGCACCTAAAGCTTCGCCATCTGCCACAAATATGTTGTAAGCTAGCATACACATTAACAATACAACAGGTATTAATGCTTCCCAAATGTTTAGTTCTTTATTCTCTATTATGGTTTGATCTTGGATTTCTATTTCCGAAAGATTGTCGTCTTGCATTTAGTTAGTTTTTTGGATATGTAATGTTACGATTTTACAAGAAGCTATGCAAATGGATTTGAGTGCTGACAATTAGGTAGTTATCTGTAATTGTTAAGTTGAGTCTTTAAAGGAGTAACTTTTTGCTAACAATCTCAAAAAAAAGGGGTAGATAATATACCATTGCTTTTGAGGTAATTTTGTGAATGATTTTTTATAGTATAGTTTTAATATAATGATTAAAAAAAGCCTGAACATTAAACATGTTCAGGCTTTTTTATTGTGTAAATTATATTGGTTATGCCATTGCTGTTTGTAAAACACCAACTTCAATCATGCATGCTTTTATCATGTTAAACGTACGTTCGATATCATCATCTAAACCAATAGAAAATCTAATTAGACCTTCGCTTAATCCCATTTCAGCTTGTTCCTCTTGTGGTATTTCAGAAGATGTAGAGGTTCCGGGAGCACTAAATAATGTTTTGTAAAACCCTAAACTTACAGCTAAGTAACCCACATTTTTTTCTTGCATTAATTCCATTAATGCGTTTGCCTTGTCTAGTGATCCTGCATCAATAGTTAGCATACCTCCAAAACCATAGGCTTCATTCATCATAGACTTAAACACATCATGAGAAGGGTGAGAAGCTAATCCTGGGTATACGGTCTTTATACCTAAGTCTTCAAATTTCTCAGCTAAATAAGCTGCGTTTTTACTGTGTTGCTTCATTCTAATATGTAACGTTCTCATATTTTTTAATATTGAAGATGAGCGCAAACTATCCATAGAAGCACCAAGTAACATGCTAGCACCATCAATGACACTTTTAAGTGAATTAACAAAGTCTGCACTACCACAAACAACACCTCCCATGGTGTCCGAAGAGCCATTAATAAATTTAGTTAAACTATGAATTACAATATCTGCTCCTAATTGCGCAGGCGAAATTGATAAAGGAGAAAACGTATTATCTACAACTAACGTTAGATTATGTTTTTTTGCTAAAGCGGCTAAACCTTTAATGTCTGCAACTTCTAATAAAGGGTTACTAACAGACTCGCAATACAATACCTTTGTGTTTTTAGTAATTGCAGCTTCTACAACGTCTAGTTTAGTAATATCCACAAAAGACGTTTCAATGTTCATTCTAGGTGTAAAGTTCTTTAAAAAAGCATAAGTACCACCGTAAATCGTTCGGCTAGATACAATATGATCACCAGCGCCACAAAGTTGTAGAAGAGTAGGTGTGATGGCGCCCATTCCTGATCCTGCAACATTTGCGCTTTCTGTTCCTTCCATAGCAGCTAATGCTTCGCCTAAATAAAGGTTAGAAGGTGTAGAGTGTCTAGAGTATAAATAGCAACCATCTGTATTACCTTCAAAAGTATCAAACATGGTTTTTGCTTTCAAAAAAGTATAAGTAGATGAGTCTGAAATAGAGGGGTTTACACCTCCAAATTCTCCAAAATATTGTAAGTCCTGAATGTTGTCTGCTGGTTTAAATGACATAAGTATGATTTTAGTATTTATTATATCAAATATGCATATTATTAGAATAATAATCAATGCTTGGTTAAGTATTAGGAATATAAAACTATATAATTGTGTTTTCTCGGAAAATAAAGTATGTATATTTGAATTTAATCTAATTACACTGAAAATTTTTCGATTATGACCTTTGATGCAATAGACAGAAAACTCCTTCAATTACTACAAAATGATAGTAAGCAGACTAATAAAGAGTTATCTAACAAACTAAATTTATCCGTAACCGCTGTTTTTGAGCGTATTAAAAAGCTCGAAAATAATGGCGTAATAAATAAATATGTAGCGCTAGTTAAAAAGGAGAAGGTCGAAAAAAGCTTTGTTGCATATTGCCATATTAAACTGTCACAACATATTCAAGAGTATGTGGTGCAATTTGAAAAGGAAGTTACAAATTTAACAGAGGTTTTAGAGTGTCATCATATTAGTGGCGATTATGACTATATTTTAAAAGTTATGGTAAAAGATATGGAAGCGTTTAGAGAGTTTATGGTTGAAAAACTAACCAACATAAATCATATTGGTAGTACGCATAGTATGTTTGTTATTAGCGAAGTAAAAAGCACAACTGCAATTCCGATTTAATAAATGGCACATGTTTTGTTTAAATTTAAAATCTTAAAAGAGAAGATTAGTTTAATCTAATTTAATGTTGTGATTTATTTTTTCGTCGTAAAAAACGATGCCAAAGCAACCTTTTCTTCTTTTTTTACGTCTTTATAAGTAAATACAATCATTTAAAATCGCTATAATTATGAGAAAGTTGTTTACCTGCCTAAGTATTATATTATTGTTAGTCTCTTGCAACAGTATAGAGACCTATAATTTACAAGTCACCAAGCAACATGCTGTTCAGGATTTGCGTGATGATATTGATAATATTTATACTCAGTTAAAACGGAATCATCCACATTTATACCAATTTACATCTAAAGACGTTTTAGACTTTAAGTTTGATAGTTTAAAAATCGCGATTACTAAACCAATGGATAGTCGTACGTTTTATAAGCAATTGGCAGCGGTTACAAAATATGTTGGCCAAGGCCATTTGTCTATTGCGCCTCCTTCAAAAAAATATAATAAGAAAGAAAGAAACAACCTTAGTAAATCGAAGTTTGGTATCAATTTTCTAGAAACTGAGTATTTAGATGAGAAACTTTTTATTGTGGATGCATTAGGACAGGATTCTGTTTTAATTAATGCCGAAGTTTTAAAAATTGAAGATGAAACACCTCAAAAATTAATAAAAAAATACAAACGTATTATTGCTTCAGATGGTTATAATACAACGTTTCATAATAGAGTAGCAGGAAGACGGTTTTTTAATTATTACACAAGAGATGTAGGTCGTTTTGATAGTATTTCTTTTACGTTAAAATTATCAGATTCTACTTTTCTAAAAAAATATATAAGAGGTATTGGTAAAGACACTACTAAGATTGATTTAGTTGTTGCTAAAAAAGAGTCTTTGTCAGCAATAAAAAAAGATAAAGTAAAACTTACAAAAGCCGAACGTAAAGCCAAAAAGGTAAAAGCAAAAGCTTTAGGGAAGTATAATAGTAAATATGGCTATACACCAATAAAATTTTTTCCTGAAGTAAAAAAATATAACAGGAACTTAAATTTTGTGGGACAGGATAGTACTGTTGCGTTATTAAAAGTACAATCTTTTACTAAAGGTAATTATGAACGTTTTTATGACGAAACCTTTACAACATTGGATTCTCTAAAAACCAAAACATTAATTATTGATTTAAGAAATAACTTTGGAGGACGTTTGTCTGAAATAGCCTATCTATACTCATATCTTTCAGATCAAAATGTTGCGTTTGTTAATAAAAGTGAAACCAAAACTAGAATGCCATTTCTAAAAAGTATTATGAGCAATTCAAATCCTTTAGGAATTAGAGTTTTAGCGGGAGTGTTGTCTCCTTTTATAGCTCCGGTAGAATTACTTAAAAGCAGTAAAAAGGACGGTAAACTATATTATAGATTAAAACAGGCAAAGGTTAGTGAGGCTAAGTCATTAAATTTTAAAGGTAAAATTTATGTGCTAATTAATGGTAACTCATTTTCTGCATCGTCAGTATTATCTTCTCAGCTTCATGGTACACAACGTGCTACTTTTGTTGGAGAAGAGACTGGTGGAGCATACAATGGGACAGTCGCTGGATTAATGAAAACATATATATTACCTAACTCAAAAATAGAAGCAAAGATAGGATTGCTGTTTATAGATACTAAACAGAAAATGAGCACAGATGGTTATGGCGTTAAACCTGATGTAGAAATAATTCCGACTTATCAAGATCGTTTAAATAACATTGATCCAGAATTACATTGGGTTTTAGAAGATATAGAAGCGCAAAAGTAAACTTGGATATTGAATTATAACTTATCTCTGATTTAAAAGTGAATACCACATATGGTTTTCATTTGTCTATATTATTATAAAATTAGCTTTAAGTCGTTAGTAAATAATCACACAAAATTGTACTTTTGTTATAGAAAGTAACAATTAATAATTTCCGCGAAAGCGAAAAAATAAAATATATGAGTCAATACGACGTAGCAATTATCGGTTCAGGACCTGGTGGATATGTAGCAGCAATACGTTGCGCACAATTAGGAATGAAAACTGCAATTATTGAAAAATATTCTACTTTAGGTGGTACATGTTTAAATGTTGGATGTATACCAAGTAAAGCATTATTAGCCTCTTCACATCACTATGAAGAAGCAACTAAACACTTTGAAGATCACGGAATTGAAATTCCGGGTGAGATCAAAGTTAATTTAGAAAAAATGATTGGTCGTAAGCAAGCAGTTGTAGATCAAACAACTGGAGGTATTGACTTTTTAATGAAGAAAAACAACATTGATGTTTTTACTGGAGTTGGAAGTTTTAAAGATGCGACTCACATTACTATTGAAGGTGAAGAAACAACTGTAATTGAAGCAAAAAACACCATTATTGCTACAGGAAGTAAGCCATCAAGTTTACCATTTATTACTTTAGATAAAGAACGTATAATTACATCTACTGAAGCTTTAAAACTAAAAGAAATCCCTAAACACATGATTGTGATTGGTGGTGGTGTTATTGGTTTAGAGTTAGGTCAAGTTTACAGACGTTTAGGTGCTGAGGTTACTGTTATTGAGTATCAAGACAGAATCTTACCAACAATGGATGGTGCATTGTCTAAAGAGTTAAATAAAGTCTTTAAAAAGGCTAAATTTAAAATGATGTTATCTCATAAAGTACAATCTGTAGAGCGTGTTGGAGATGAGGTTATTGTTAAAGCAGAAAACAAAAAGGGAGAGGTTGTTGAGTTTAAAGGAGACTATTGTTTAGTATCTGTTGGACGTAAGCCTTTTACTGATGGTTTAAATGCTGAGGCAGCTGGTGTAAAATTAACAGACAGAGGTCAAGTTGAAGTTAATGAGCACTTACAAACTAATGTATCTAACATTTACGCTATTGGAGATGTTGTAAAAGGGGCAATGTTAGCGCATAAAGCTGAAGAAGAAGGTGTTTTTGTTGCCGAAACTTTAGCAGGTCAAAAACCACATATAGATTATAACTTAATTCCTGGTGTTGTTTACACATGGCCAGAAGTTGCTGCTGTTGGAAAAACAGAAGAAGAGTTAAAAGAATCTGGAGTAGATTATAAAGTAGGTCAATTTCCGTTTAGAGCGTTAGGTCGTGCTAGAGCAGGAGGAGACTTAGATGGATTTGTAAAAATCCTTGCAGATAAAAAGACTGACGAAGTATTAGGTGTACACATGATTGGTGCACGTTGTGCAGATTTAATTGCAGAAGCAGTAGTTGCTATGGAATTTAGAGCATCTGCCGAAGATATTTCGCGTATGTCACATGCACATCCAACTTTTGCAGAAGCGGTAAAAGAAGCTGCTTTAGCTGCAACTGATGATAGAGCATTACATGTTTAAAAGTTAAGTTGAGAATCCGCTTTCGCGGAAATAAAATTTAAAAAAAAGCGAACCAATTTGGTTCGCTTTTTTTATGTAAATAATTTTTAAGGGTAGAGTTGATTTATTATAATTATTTATTATTGAATTGTTTTTGGTTTTAGATGTAACTATGCGTAAAGTTAACTAATTGAGTACGGGAACGCTAATACGCTTTTCTAATTGACTGTTTGTGTAGTACTTTGGTTGGTAGATAAAAGTATGTTTAAACCACAAAAAAAAAGCGAGCTAAATAGCTCGCTTTTTTTTATTTATTATTACGTTTATTGTAATTTTTATCTCCTCTAGTTTTAGGTTTCTTGTATTTGGCAGCAATCTTAAACTTATAACTACCCCCTAAGTTTTCCTTACTGTTTTTTTCTGATTTTTCATGAAAAGCAGGTCCAGGTGCGTCTATATCCTTTCGTTTGGTTGGATTGTTACGTTCTTTAATTACAGTACGTTCTTCTTCAATCAACTCCGTAGAGATTACAACTTCCTTAGGGATTTGTAATTCAGGAATTTCCATTTGCATTAACGTCTCAATCTTTTCAAGGCCTTCTTGTTCTTTTATTGTAGAAAAGATAATGGCTTGACCTTCGCGCTCTGCACGACCAGTTCTACCAATTCTGTGCATGTAGTTTTCTGGATAATCTGGCGTATCAAAGTTAAATACGTGTGATACGTTATCAATATCTAAACCACGTGCCATAACGTCTGTAGCAACTAGAATACGATTTACACCCTCTCTAAATTGCTCAATACTACGTAATCTATAGTTTTGTGTTTTGTTGGAGTGTATAACACATAATTCTTCATTAAAAAACTCGTCTAAAGCTTCAAATAATCTATCAGCCATACGTTTGTTAGATACAAAGACTAAGGCTTTATTGTACGTTTCAGCATCCTGAAATAAGTGTACTAATAAATTAAGTTTAGTGTAATAATTAGGAACACTATATTTTGTTTGTGATATATTTTCTAATGGCGTACCAGAAATTGCAATAGATACTTTTTGAGGAGCAGTAAAAAAATCTGTAATTAACGCGTCAACATCATCCGTCATTGTTGCAGAAAACATAATGTTTTGTCTACGTTCCGGAAGGATATCAAAAATATTAATTAATTGATGTCTAAATCCTAAATCTAACATAACATCTACTTCGTCAATAACTAGACGCTCTAAAGACTTAAGTTGTAGTACACGACTAACCGCTAAATCATATAAACGTCCTGGTGTTGCAACAATAATATCTTGACCTTGTGCAACAGCTTGTTTTTGTGTGTTAATGTTTGTTCCTCCATAAACACCAAGCACACGTGTGTTTATATATTTTGCTAATTTTTCAATCTCATCAACAACTTGTACTACTAATTCTCTAGTAGGTACTAAAATTAAAACACGAGGGTTTTCTTGCTTAGAAAATTTTAGGTTTTTTAGTATTGGTAACATGTAGGCAAAAGTTTTACCTGTACCAGTTTGTGCAATACCAACCATATCAGCCCCACTAGCAACTACATTAAAAGCTTCTGCTTGTATTGGAGTTGGTTGTGTAAAACCTAGGTCGTCAATTGCGTTATATAAAGGGGTATTTAAATTTAAATCTCTAAAGCTCAAAACGTATTATTTTAGCCTACAAAATTACTACTAATATTTTGTTTACCCTAAATGATGCTCATGTATTTGTATACTGTAATTTGCATTAAAGGTTTCGTTTTGTGGTAATTTGATAATCCCTTCTTTTTCGGTTAGTTTTTGTGATGTGTTTTCAGCATCAGCAATACCTAACCAAGGTTCTATACAAACATAAGGTGCGTTTGGTTTTGCCCAAATACCTAAATAATTAAAGTCTTTAAAGGTCATATTTAGTATTTCGCCATGAGTTTTACTAACTAAAGCGACCTGTCTAGATTGTAAATCCTTGAAAATAAGCGCATCTTTAGTAAATAAATCGGGTCTTAATTGGATGCTATTTTTAGTGTCAAAAGCAGGTTTTGTTTGTTTGGTAACTAAACCATTATCCATATTTAATACATAGGTTTGAGCGGTTTCGTCAGTCTCAAAAACCAAGCTGTAATCGGTGTAAATTTCATCTTTATAAACAGGACATTTAAAAGCAGGATGTCCGCCAATACTAAAATAAATGGTTTGGTTATCTAAATTTTTAACCGTGTGATTTATATGTAACGTGTTATTAACTAAAGTGTAAGTGATTAAAAATTCAAACTTAAAAGGAAACTGTTTCAGTAAGTCATCATTGTACATTAAACTAAACGTCAAACTGTTTTTGGTTTGATCTATTAGTTTAATAGCATCACTATGTCTTGTAAATCCATGTTTTGGTAATGTGTACGTTTTGCCTTCAAAGGTGTATTCATCATTTTTTAAAGCACCAATTATGGGAAACAAATTGGGTGCGTGGCTGCCCCAAATGTCAGGATTTGCATGCCACATAAACTGATTGTCGTTTTTTACGGAAGCAATTTCGCACAATTCTGCGCCTTTCGGTTTAACCGAAATTTTTAATAGGGCATTTGATAGTTCAAACATCTGTTTTATATTTAATCTCATGACTAAAATACTCGTTTTTTTTAACATTTCTGTTTAACTTTACACAACATTTTTATAGTGAGAACAACGACAAAACATAAACTGACTAATCCTGAGGACTTCAAGCAAAATTTATTGTCTTGGAGCCAACAATTTGACGATGTCGTTTGGCTAGATTCTAACCAATATCAGCAACAGTATTCTAGCTACGATGCCGTTTTAGCGGTGGATGCCTTTACAGGGTTTCAAACGGATTATAAAAATGCGTTTGAACAGTTTAAAGAATACCAAACGTTAGCTAATGACTGGGTTTTTGGTTATTTGTCTTACGATTTAAAAAATGATGTAGAGCATTTAAAATCTGCTAATTATGATGGTTTAGCATTTCCTGATTTATATTTTTTTCAACCTAAAAAAATCTTTTTAATTAAAGGTGATACTGTCGAAATGCAGTATTTAAAAATGGTTGATGATGAAGTGGAAATGGATTTAAATCAAATACGTCAGTACAAGGATGAAGGACGTGACAATTTGCCGAATGAAAACGACCCAATTAAAATTGAACTGAGAATAGAAAAAGACGCGTATTTTGATAAGATAAAAACCATGCTTAGTCACATACACAGAGGTGATATTTACGAAGCTAATTTTTGTCAAGAGTTTTATGCAGAGGACACTGTTATAAACCCTTTAGAGATTTACAATAAACTTAATGCGATATCAAAACCACCATTTGCGACGTTTTTAAAACTAAATGATAAATACCTGATGTCGGCGTCACCAGAGCGTTACATTAAAAAAGAAGGTATTAAAATTATATCACAACCTATAAAAGGGACCGCAAAACGTGAGGACGATTTTATATTGGATTCTATTTTAAAAAACAACTTGGTTACGGACCAAAAGGAGCGTAGTGAAAACGTAATGATTGTAGATTTGGTGCGTAATGACTTATCGCAAACAGCCACAAAAGGGAGTGTTAAGGTTGAAGAGTTATGTAAGATTTACACCTTTGATCAAGTACATCAAATGATATCCACAGTAACCTCTCAGGTGGCCGGAAACACACATCCAATAGATATTATAAAAAGCACGTTTCCTATGGGAAGTATGACTGGAGCTCCAAAAATTTCGGCAATGAAAATTATTGAAACTTTAGAAGAAACCAAACGCGGTTTATATTCAGGAGCAGTCGGCTATATTTCGCCATCAGGCGACTTTGACTTTAATGTTGTAATACGTAGTATTTTATACAACGCATCTAATAAATATGTGTCTTACTCTGTTGGAGGAGCCATTACAGCAAAGTCAGACCCTTTAAACGAATATGAAGAATGTTTGATTAAAGCTAAAGCAATGAGAACTGTTTTAGAGAGTTAATTAAAAACTGTTAAATTAAAAATGCTAGAACACTTCCAAAATCACATTAACAACACGCTTCCTTTTCTTAAAAACAGCAAACTATTGCTTGCTATTTCAGGAGGTTTGGACAGTGTTATTTTAACGCATTTATGTAAAACATCTGGTTTAGATATTACATTGGCACATTGTAATTTTAATTTACGAGGTATTGAAAGCGATGGAGACGAAAAATTTGTTTTGAATCTAGCTAATAGTTTAGATTTAGAAGTGTTTACTGAAAGTTTTGATACTAAGGCTTACGCCGAAAGTAATAAAGAATCCATCCAAATGGCAGCAAGAACATTGCGTTACGATTGGTTTCAGGAATTAGCAACACAGTTGGGTTTTGATTACATTTTAACTGCTCATCATGCAGATGATAATTTAGAAACTTTTTTAATTAATCTGACTCGAGGAACAGGTTTAGAAGGTTTAAAAGGTATTCCGGAAATAAATGAAAACATTGTTAGACCATTGTTGCCATTTTCTAGAGAAACTATCGAAAATTTTGCAGTGTCTAACAAAATACAATGGAGAGAAGATAGTAGTAATGCATCTACAAAATACTTGCGTAATAAGTTAAGACATGATGTTATTCCGGTTTTAAAATCTTTAAATAGCAATGTTTTAACCAATTTTAAAAACACATTAAATAATCTTAATGATACAGCAGATATTGTGGAAGAAAGTGTGCAAGCGGTTTTAAAACGTGCAATAATCGATATTGATGATACTCAAATAAGTTATAAAATATCGGAGTTTATTAAAGTTAGTAATCCTAAAGCATATCTATTCGAAATATTTAAAGATTACGGATTTACCCAATGGACAGATATTGTTAATTTGTTGACCGCACAAAGTGGAAAGCAAGTGTTTTCTGCAACGCACCAATTACTTAAAAATAGAGAGACTTTAATTTTAAGTGAATTAAAAACGGAGGATAGTCAGCATGAAAATGAAGGGGCTGTATTAATTACTAATTTTAAAAACGAGGTAGATGTGTCGTTAGGCGTTTTATCTTTTGAAACCACAGAGAGTGTAGAAAAAACGGACACCTCGACGGTGTTTATTGATAAAGAAACGTTAAAATTACCATTAACTGTAAGACATTGGGAAGAAGGAGACTATTTTTACCCTATTGGCATGCAAGGTAAAAAGAAGCTTAGCAAATATTTTAAAGATCAAAAGTTGTCTTTGTTAGACAAGAAAAAGGTTTTATTATTGTGTAGTCAAGATAAAATTGTTTGGGTTATTAATCATCGTGCAGATGATAGATTTAAAATAACCAATCAAACCAAATCAATACTAAAAATTAAATTATCAAAATGAAGCATATAACCGCTTTTATACTGTTTTTTATTACTGCATTTACTGTAAATGCGCAGTTAGATCCTGTAAAATGGACCACTGAGGTCGAGAAAATATCTGACACAGAATACAACTTGATTTATAATGCTAAAATTGACAACCATTGGCATGTCTATTCTCAGACGTTACCTGAAGGAGGCGCAATTCCTACTGAGTTTTTTTATCAGGAAGATGTTTTAAACAAAGATTTTGAGTTAGTTGGTAAGGCTGTGGAAAGTGAGAGCATCACTGAGTTTGATAAAGTCTTTCAAATGGAGTTGTCTTATTTTGATAATGCGGCAACATTCACTCAAAAAATAAAGGTTACAAATCCAAATATCTCTTCAATTGAGGCTGAAATTAGTTTTCAAGCGTGTGATGACACAAAATGTATTTTTGAAAGCGAAATTGTAACGTTTCAGTTAAAAGAAGAGAAGCAATCTAAAATATTTGATCCTGTAAAATGGACGTCTTCAATAAAAAAGTTAAACGATACTGATTATGAGTTAGTTTATACAGCAACGTTAGAAGACAAATGGCATATTTATTCTCAGAATAATACGGAACCAATGGGACCTATTCCAACTGAGATTACTTTTAAGGATAACGAGAATAAAGATTATAAGACTATTGGTAAGCTAGAGGAGTCTCAAACTATTACAAAGTATGAAAATGCGTTTGCAATGGATGTTACTTATTTTGAAAAACAAGCAATCTTCACTCAAAAAATACAAGTACTAAATCCTGCGATTAAAAAAATTGAGGCGGAAGCGTATTATCAAGCTTGTGACGACGAAAAATGTTTGGCGCCAACGACATTTCAATTTATAAACAATCTTGATGGAAGCCAAGGTCTTGTGGAGACTTTAGCTATTGATCCACAAGATTTAGAAAAATCAAGAGCACTTAGTTTAGGTGTTACTGGTTGGGATAAATACAAAAAGGAAGACGTTAAAGAAGAGACTAACTTCGGAATATTTGTCCTTGGATTTATTGGAGGTTTAATAGCTTTATTAACGCCATGTGTCTTTCCAATGATACCTTTAACGGTTTCATTTTTTACAAAAAGTGCTGAGAATTCTCAAAAGGGATTAGCTAACGCAATCATTTATGGGCTTTTTATTTTAATCATATATGTGTTATTATCATTACCATTTCACTTTTTAGATTCGTTAAATCCAGAAATACTAAATACGATATCTACTAATGTGACGTTAAATATTATTTTCTTTTTGATTTTAGGTTTTTTCGCATTTTCATTCTTTGGATTTTACGAGATTACTTTACCTGCATCATGGGGAAATAAAATGGATGAAACATCGTCTAGAATAGGTGGTTTTATCGGTATCTTTTTTATGGCGTTGACCTTAGCAATTGTATCTTTTTCATGTACTGGTCCTATTTTGGGTTCATTATTAGCAGGCTCGCTAACAAGCGATGGTGGCGCTATGCAATTAACAGCCGGAATGAGCGGTTTTGGATTAGCTTTAGCTTTACCGTTTACATTATTTGCAATGTTTCCAAAATGGTTAAACTCATTACCTAAATCTGGAGGTTGGTTAAATTCAGTTAAAGTGGTTTTAGGATTCTTAGAATTAGGGATGGCATTTAAGTTTTTATCAAATGCAGATTTAGTTAAACATTGGGGACTTTTAAAACGTGAGGTATTTATCGGTATTTGGATTATAATTGGGATAGGTCTATTACTTTATTTATTAGGAAAAATTAAGTTTCCGCATGATAGTCCACTAAAAAAGTTAAGCTTTAGTCGCATATCATTTGCTGTTCTAGTGGGAGCATTTGTTATTTATTTAATTCCTGGATTGACTAATACAAAATATGCTAACTTAAAATTATTGAGTGGTTTCCCACCACCTTTACCATATAGTCTTTATGAAAAAGATAGCGATTGCCCGTTAGGTTTAAATTGTTATAAAGATATAGACCAAGGTCTTGCAGCAGCAAAAGAAGAAAATAAGCCAATCATGTTAGATTTTACAGGTTGGGCATGTGTCAACTGTAGAAAAATGGAAGAGCAGGTTTGGAGTCAAGATGCTATTTATCAAATCCTAAAAGACGAGTATATTATTGTGTCTTTATATGTGGATGACAGAAAAGAATTACCAAAAGAGGAACAGTTTAAATTTGTCAAAGCCAATGGTAATTTAAAAAACATTAGGACTATTGGAGATAAGTGGGCAACATTACAAACGTTAAATTTCCAAAATAACTCACAACCATTTTATGTTTTGGTTAATGATAAAATGGAGCTTTTAAACCACACAACAGCGTATACACCAAATGCTGACCAGTATCTTGAATGGCTTAAAGAAGGATTAGAAAATTTTAAAAAATAAATTAAAAATCCTGCATTAGCGGGATTTTTTTTACTGTTATATAGTACAACATGAAAACAATACAAGGACAAATAGTAGACATACAAAACAAGCGTGTTTTTAGTGGAGAAATTACTATTAGCGCAGGTAAGATTACCTCTGTTACAGAAAAAGAACACGATAGTAAGCATTACATTTTACCCGGTTTTGTAGATGCTCATATACATATTGAAAGCTCGATGTTAGTACCATCAGAGTTTGCAAAAATAGCAGTTAAACATGGGACTGTTGCTACGGTTAGTGATCCGCATGAAATTGCGAATGTATTGGGTGTAGCAGGAGTGGAGTTTATGATTGAAAACGGTAAAAAAACACCGTTTAAATTCAATTTTGGAGCACCAAGTTGTGTCCCAGCAACTACTTTTGAATCGGCTGGAGCAGTTATAGATTCTGACGACATTAAAACGCTTATGGCTAATCCAGATATTAAGTATCTAGCCGAAATGATGAATTATCCTGGCGTGTTGTTTGATGATGAGGAAGTACTTAAAAAAATAGCGTGGGCAAAACATTATAACAAACCCGTAGATGGTCACGCACCTGGTTTAAGAGGTGATGATGTTACTAAATATATCAATGCAGGAATTAGCACAGATCACGAATGTTTTACCTATGACGAGGCATTAGAAAAGCTTCAAAAGGGAATGAAAATCTTGATTAGAGAAGGTAGTGCTGCTAAAAACTTTGAAGCTTTAATAGATTTATTACCTGAGCATTATCAAAACATGATGTTTTGTAGTGACGATAAGCATCCTGACGATTTATTATTAAACCATATAAACGCTCTTTGCGCTAGAGCAGTAGCAAAAGATATTGATGTGTTTAAAGTGTTGCAAGCAGCTTGTGTCAATCCTGTAAAACATTATAATTTAGATGTTGGATTATTACAAAAAGATGATGTTGCAGATTTTATTATTGTTGAAGATTTAAAAGATTTTAAAACATTACAAACGTATATAAATGGTGAGTTAGTGTTTGACAATGGAACGTCTTTAATTAAGCACGTAGATTTTGAAAATCTTAATAATTTTGATACCGAAATTAAAACGGTTGAAGACTTTAAAGTCGAAAGTACAGCAAAACAAATACGCGTTATTGAAGCTTTAGAAGGGCAGTTGGTAACTAATCAATTAATTGAAGAAGCAACAATCTTAAACGGAAATTTAGTTTCAAATACAGTTACTGATGTCTTAAAAATGACAGTAGTTAACCGTTATAAAAACGACAAGCCAGCGTTAGCGTTTATTAAAAACTTTGGTTTAAAAGAAGGGGCAATTGCAAGTTCTGTGGGACATGATTCTCACAATATAATTGCGGTAGGTGTTAGCGACGAAGCTATTTGCAAAGCAGTTAATTTAATAATTGAAAATAAAGGTGGTATTTGCGCGGTGTCTGATACTGATCAAAAAATAGTATCGCTTCCTGTTGCTGGAATTATGAGCGATAAAAATGCCGAAACTATTGGGCACGCTTACGCGGAATTGGATGCATTTGCTAAACAATTGGGGACAACATTAAATGCACCTTACATGACCTTGTCTTTTATGGCATTATTAGTAATTCCTTCACTAAAATTAAGCGATAAAGGCTTATTTGATGGTGGGAAATTTGAGTTTACTAGTTTAGAGGTTTAGTGTTTATATACTAGCTAAACAATTGTCATTTTGAGCGCAGTCGAAAACTTGTGACCTTAGGTTGTATTGCATTTCGACTACGCTCAATGTGACAGTTTTAAAATAAGTGTTATTTGAGTAGCTAAACAATTGTCATTTTGAGCGCAGTCGAAAAACTTGAGATATTAGGTTTTGTAGCATTTCGACTGCGCTCAATGTGACAGTTTTATAATAATTGCTATTTTACTAGCTAAACAATTGTCATTTTGAGCGTAGTCGAAAAACTTGGGATCTTAGGTTTTGTAGCATTTCGACTGCGCTCAATGTGACAGAATTTTTAAAAATAAAAAAACAACCATTAAATGCCAATCCTAAAATCCACATATAAACCTAAATTTATGTTCAGAAATGGGCATATTTCAACGATCTATTCAGGTGTATTACGAAAAGTAGAAGGCGTGACTCAGAAACGAGAACGTATTACTTTACCAGATACTGATTTTATAGATTTAGATTGGAGTTATGCTGGTAATAAGACTAAACAACTACTAGTGGTTTTACACGGTTTAGAAGGTAATGCACAACGCCATTATATGCTAGGATCTGCTAAAATGGCTAACCAAAATAATATGGATGCGGTTTGTGTAAACTTTAGAGGGTGTAGTGGAGAGGTAAACAAAACGTTTCAATCTTACCATTCAGGAAAGACGGACGACTTAGCTTCAGTTATAAAACACATTACGACTCAGTTTGATTATGATACGATCTACCTAAATGGATTTAGCTTGGGTGGTAATGTTATTTTAAAGTATTTAGGTGAAACATCAGATTTGCCAAAACAAATTAAAGCAGCAGTAACAGTATCTGTTCCTGTATATTTAAAAGGATCTTTGGAACAACTAATGTCCTCTAAAAACTATGTGTATTCAAAGAAATTTCTAAGAAATTTGAGAAGTAAACTAGTAGAGAAACAACAGTTGTTTCCTCAAAAAATAAACAATCAAGATTTGAGTGCTGTAAAAACTCTAAAAGATTTTGATGATGTATATACTTCAATAGCGCATGGTTTTAAAGATGCTTATGATTATTATGAGCAATCTAGTAGTCTGCAGTATTTAAAACACATTTCAATTCCTACTTTACTGATAAATGCACAAAACGATTCTTTTTTATCAAAAGAATGTTACCCGATTCAAGAAGCAGAACAAAATGCTAATTTTTATTTAGAAATGCCTAAATATGGTGGACATGTTGGTTTTTATGATGAACAAAACACTTATTATTCGGAAAAACGAATGCTTCAGTTTATTACTAATTTATAGCGTACAGCTCTAGTTTCAGTTTAGTAATAAAATACCTATCTTTAGTTTTTTTAAATCAAAAATTAATGAATCGTATCCTTCTTTTATTAGCCATAACGCTAGTATTTTCGTCTTGTAAAGACCAACTAAAATTAGACACCACTACCACCGAAAAAGCAAAAGACACTTTTATTGTTGCAGAACATTACAATAAAAAAGAAGTCTCTATTGCTATGCGTGATGGTGTAAAATTACATACCACTATTTATTCGCCTAAAGATACTTCTAAACAGTATCCAATTTTAATGCAACGTACACCTTACAGTTGCAGACCTTATGGAGATGCCGAGTTTAAATCAAAGATAGGACCTAATCAATATTTAATGAAAGAAGGTAATATTATAGTCTATCAAGATGTTAGAGGACGTTGGAATAGTGAAGGGGTTTATGATAACATGAGACCGTTTATACCAAATAAAACAGGCAAACAATTTGACGAAGCTAGTGATACGTATGACACTATAGATTGGTTAGTAAATAATGTAGATAATACTAATGGTAATGTGGGGACTTGGGGAATTTCTTATCCTGGGTTTTATGCGACTTACTCTACGCTATCGGGCCATCCTGCTTTAAAAGCAGCTTCTCCTCAAGCTTGTATTAGTGATTTCTTTTTTGATGATTTTTTCCATAACGGTGCTTTTTTGTTAAGTTATTGGAGAGCGACTTCAGTGTTTGGTTATATGAAGGATAAACCAACAAAGGAAGCTTGGTACAAGTTTCCTGAAATTGGTACTGAAGATCAATATCAGTTTTTCTTAGATGCAGGACCGCTTAGTAATTTAAATAAGTATTACGGAGAAGATAATAAGTTTTGGAACCAAATAAAGAGCCATCCAAATTATGATGAATTCTGGCAGAGTAGAGGAATTCTACAACATTTAAAAGATATTAAACCAGCGACGCTAGTCGTAGGAGGTTTATTTGATGCTGAAGATTTATATGGACCATTTAATACGTATAAGTCTATTGAAAAAAATAGTAAAAACTATAACGGTGTTGTTTTTGGACCATGGAGTCATGGGGATTGGGCAAGAAGTAATGACCGTCAAGTAGTGGGTAACATTCATTTTGGAGATAGTATCTCTGATTACTTTCAGAAGAATATCGAAACTAAATTCTTTAACCATTTCCTAAAAGAAAAAGCAGATGGTACAGTGGACTTACCAGAAGCTCACTTTTTTAATACAGGAACCAAACAATGGTCAGATTTTACGGCTTGGCCACCAGAAAATAGCGTTAAAGAAAGCTATTTTATGCAACCAAATCAGCGTTTAACGCAAAAAGCAAATCGTATGATAGCGACTAGCGATTTTATTAGTGATCCTAAAAAGCCTGTACCATACACGGAAGATATAAAAGTGGTATTTACGCCACGTAAATTTATGACCGACGATCAGCGTTTTGCATCAAGACGTCCTGATGTTTTGACTTTTGAAACTGAAGTTTTGGAAAACGACATCACTTTAGCTGGAGATATTTTAGCTAAATTACAAGTGTCTACAACGGGTACATCTGCCGATTGGATTGTTAAAGTTATTGATGTTTTTCCTGCTGTCACAGAAAACACAGACGATGTTCAGGACCATTTAAAACTAAGTAATTACCACATGCTAATTAGAAGCGAAACAATGCGTGGGCGTTTTAGAAATAGTATGACTAATCCAGAACCTTTTGAGCCAAACCAAAAAACAGCGGTAAATATTAAGTTGCAAGATGTGTTACACACCTTTAAAAAAGGACATAAAATACAAGTGCAAGTACAAAGTACATTTTTTCCTTATATAGATATTAATCCACAAACGTATGTCGATAATATTTTTGAAGCAAAAGCGTCCGATTTTAAGGCACAAACACATAAAGTTTATAACGATTCTGCAATAGAGTTTTCAGTTTTAAAGTAATGTCTTGAATCTTTTTCCTACTTTTAGTATCTAAACCAACCATTTTATGCTAAGAAAAGTTTTTGGAAGTGCGGTCTTTGGCGTTGAGGCTACGACAATAACAGTAGAAGTTAATATAGATAGTGGTATCGGTTACCATCTTGTTGGATTACCGGATAATGCGATTAAAGAAAGTAATTTTAGGATTGCGGCAGCGCTACAAAATAATGGTTATAAAATTCCTGGAAAAAAGATAATTATCAATATGTCACCAGCAGACCTTCGTAAAGAAGGTTCTGCTTATGACTTGACTTTGGCAATGGGTATTTTAACCGCGTCTAAACAAATTGCAGCAGACAATTTAGAAGACTTCTTAATCATGGGAGAATTATCCTTAGATGGAAGCTTACAACCTATAAAAGGGGCTTTGCCAATTGCAATTAAAGCAAGAGAGGAAGGTTATAAAGGTTTTATACTACCTATCCAAAATGTAAAAGAAGCCGCGATTGTTGACGGATTGGAAGTATATGGTGTAGAAAATATTAGTCAAGTCATTAAATATTTTGATAAGGGCGAACCTTTAGAACAAACCATCATTAATACACGAGAAGAGTTTGAAAAGAACTTAGATTTTCCTGAATTTGATTTTAGCGATGTACGTGGGCAAGAAAGTATTAAACGTTGCATGGAAATTGCAGCAGCAGGTGGTCATAATATAATATTAATTGGTCCTCCAGGTGCAGGGAAAACAATGTTAGCCAAACGTTTGCCAAGCATATTGCCTCCAATGACCTTACATGAAGCTTTAGAAACTACAAAAATACATAGTGTCGTGGGACGTGTTAAAGACACCGGTTTAATGTCTCAAAGACCATTTAGAAGTCCGCATCATACTATTAGCGACGTCGCTTTAGTTGGTGGTGGGGCGTATCCACAACCAGGAGAAATATCGTTATCTCATAATGGGGTGTTGTTTTTAGACGAATTACCAGAATTTAAACGAGGTGTTTTAGAAGTTATGCGACAACCTTTGGAGGATAGAGAGGTGACTATTTCTAGAGCTAGATTTACAGTTACGTATCCCTCATCTTTTATGTTGGTGGCTAGTATGAATCCTAGTCCTAGTGGTTATTTTAACGACCCAGATTCTCCTATAACCAGTAGTCCAGCTGAAATGCAACGCTATTTAAGTAAAATCTCAGGTCCACTTTTGGATAGAATAGATATACATATAGAAGTTACACCGGTACCTTTTGAAAAATTATCTGAAGAACGTAAAGGCGAATCATCTGTAGACATAAGAAAACGGGTGACTAAAGCACGAAAAATACAAACCACCCGTTTTGAAACATTTGAGAACGTACATTATAATGCACAAATGTCTACCAAACAAATTAGGGTGTATTGTAAACTAGAAGAAGCTTCTAAACATTTATTAAAAACAGCAATGGAACGTTTAAATCTTTCTGCAAGAGCATATGATCGTATTTTAAAAGTATCCAGAACTATTGCAGACTTAGAGGAAAGTCAAGACGTTTTAGGGAGCCATATTAGCGAAGCCATACAATATAGAAGTCTAGATAGAGATGGTTGGTTAGGATAATTTAATTAGGAGGTGCTACAATCGGTTTCTTTTTCATAATTTAGCAAGGCTATTAATTAATAACTATATGCTTAAAAAGGAAACCTAAACAAGGTTTTTGTTTTTAAGTAAAACTAAACTTATGGAACAAACTGAAAACGGATTACCAAAGGGAATTATCACATCAACAGAAGCAAAAGTGCTAAGTGATGAATGGACAAACTTAAGAAAAGAAGCCAATGACAAGGCGCAAGGAGGTACAGGAGACAATAGGTCTTCTTGGTACTCTTTAGATGATTTACAAGCCTTTATTAACAGTGTTAAAGAAAAATATGAAACGGCTAACGGATTACGTTTTTATTTAGGTGTAAATAAAGATGCTGGCAAAGGAAATGGTTTAACTACGATTTTTATGGTGCCGACAGAACCAAGTACTGAGGATGATGACGATTTAAATACTGATATTACAGATGCTGATGGTTTAGATAGAGGGTCAAATGGACACCCTCCAATCGGTGCTTACCCTCAATAAATTTTATTTGTAGATATCCTTAGTATTATTAAAATAGTTTAATACTATTGTAAAAAAATGGCAGCCATTAAAATATATACGCCTGTTGAAGGCATTATTTGATGGCTGTTTTTTGTTTGTAAAACATCTCATTTTTTGAGGTTAATTTAATAAGCTAAACAATAATAAATAAAAGTTATACAATTAATAATGAGCTCTTTTCTTTTAGAAAATTATGTATTGATTTATCGTAGTGCAGAAATACTAGCAGCAGTGGCGGGTTTGGTTTTGTATAAAAAATTTAAATCTAAAGCAGTAAGGCTTTTTATTTGGTTTTTGGTTTATGTTCAATTTATTGAAATAGTTGGAGCTTACCCATTGTTTTTAGCTAAAACGGAGCAGTTTAGTTGGTTAAAAAGCATAATTAAAAACACGATTTTTGATAGAAATTTTTGGTTTTTTCAAGTCTTTTGGACTGTTTTAAGCACAGCTATTATAGCCCTTTATTTTATTTTAATAAATAAAAATAATGGAATAAAAAAAGGTTTAAAAATACTCTTAACTAGTTTTCTAGTGCTATCTACAATTATTCTTATTGTGGACTACAATGCGCTACATACTAATTCTATTTTTTCATTAGAAATTTTAAGTTTAATCGTTATTTTAAGTGTAACAATATGTTATTTTATCCAATTACTTGATTCTGAACAAATATTAAAATTTTATAAATCTTTAAGTTTTTATATCGCTATTGGCGTTTTCTTTTTTTGGTTAGTGACAACACCATTGTATTTTTTCGAGCAATACTTTAATGCTAATGACTACGCTTATGTACACATAAAAAATTATGTGTATTTATTTTCTATAGTTTTTATGTACCTTTCTTTTGCTATTGGTTTTATTGTGTCCACGCCAGAAAAGGAAATTGAAAAGTAAAGCGTTAGTTATAAAGGTTTAAGTGTTGTTTAGGTTTTTTTTTAGTACATTTAAAACGCTATTAATTACTAAACAAAAAACAAATGAAAAATTTAGGAACTCTAATCCTAGGTATTCTTCTTGGTGCATTACTTATGTATTTTTACTTAAATACATCTAATACAGGAGAAGCAGTAACCGCGATTATCAAGCCAAATGGCATTATTACACCAACTGAAGCCAAATTATTAGATTACACTTTTGACCTAAGACATAAACTTGTTAGTGACAGTATTGTTAAAAGACCTGATAATAGATCCTGTTGGTGGTCCATAAATGACATTACAAACTACTTACAGTATTCTAAACACAAAGCAGATAGTTTGGGGTATGCTATGAATGGTTTAAGAGTCTATTTAGGCGCCTATCCTGAAACAAAAGGTTTAGTAGGTTATACTACGATGTTTATGGTGCCAACTGGTGTTAAAACGCAAATAAATAAAGATGCTAAATTTGGTCCTTCAAAAAGTAATGATCTTACCCAAATTGGACCTTTAAATATGGGATCTGCGGGTAATCCGCCAAACTCTAATTATCCTCAATAATTAAATATTGGAAACATTTTTAAAACAAAACTATACTATAATTACTCATGGGATTGAGTTTTTAGCAGTGTTGGTAGGTATATTGTGTTTAAAAAAATACAAACGTACGACAGCTAGATATTTTATCTATTTTTTAATTTATGTCTTTTGTGTCGATTTTATTGGATTGTACCCAAGTATGTACGGGAAAATTGAATGGTTGTCTGTGGTTAAAAACTCTAGGTTTCAATATAATTATTGGCTATTTACTATATTTTATATACTAGGTAGTATTTTGTTTTTTATGTTTTACTTTAATAAAATACTAAACAACAATACCTACAAAACTGCTGTATTACTTATTGGGAGTATCAGTTTTATAATAGCGGTATTTTATATTGTATTTAATATTGATCTCTTTTTTATAGGATTTTTACCGTTACTTAGTGTTTTGGGGTGTATGTCCATATTAGCTTGCACTATTTTTTATTTTATTGAATTATTACAAAGTACTAAAATTCTAAATTTTTATAGGCTTTTAGATTTTTATATAAGTATCGCTTTATTTTTTTGGTGGTTAATAACAACACCGGTTGTATTCTATAGCGTTTATAACTCCACCGAAGACTGGGATTTTGTGTTTCTAAAATGGCAAATATTTATGTTTTCAAACCTATTTATGTATTTAACATATGCTGTAGGACTAATAGTATCAAAACCACTTACTGAAGATCACCTTTAAATATGATAGAATTTATAACCAAGTATTTTAATTTTATTAGCTATGGTTTTGAACTATTAACAGCTATAATAGGTCTTTTAGTAATAAAAAGACATAAGCAGTCAGCAACAAAGTGTTTTATCTACTTTTTATTCTATATTGTTTTTGTGGAATGTATAGGCGTTTCTTTTATCTATTTTAGAGATTTAGGTTTTATACAATTTTTAAGACAATATGGTCTACGCAGTAACAATTGGTATAATGCTTTTTGGATGTTTGGAAGTGTTTTATTTATTTTAAAATATTACCATTTACTTTTAAAAACTAAGCGTTATAAAACTATAGTAAAGTATACTGCTGTAGTATTTACCCTAATTTTTGTGCTACATGTTATCTTTAATTTTGAGTTATTTTTAAAAGCACATCCGCCAATATATTTTATTTTGGATGCTTCTGTTGTTTGTATATGTGTTGCTTTGTATCTTTTAGAATTATTAAAAAGTAATGCTGTTTTAAACATGTTTACAAGCTTTGGTTTGTACGCATCAACTGGGCTTTTTGTTTGGTGGTTAGTAATTACACCTATAATATTTTACGATCAATACAATACCACTGCAGATTGGGATTTTGCAAATTTAAAACGACGTGTATTTCTGTTTGCTAATATATTTATGTATACTTGTTTTGCTATTGGTCTTATTATTTCTAAACCACATTTAAAAAATGACTAACCTTTTATTGTTTATACAAAAACTTCCTGTGTCTACAGCTGCAGAGCGCTATCTATTAATATACATGATTGGCGTTTTACTTATTGTAACGTCTTTAGTTGTACTTTTTTTTATTGTATTTCAGAAGCGAAAAAATAAGCTTTTATTAGATAAGTTTGAACAAGAAAAAACCTTTCAAGAAGAGTTATCCATTGCACAAACCGAAATTCAAGAACAAACACTAAAAAACATTGGATGGGAGCTTCATGATAATGTTGGTCAGCTATTAGCAGCAGCAAGTATGCAGTTAAACATTTTAAAAACAAAAGTAGATGAAGAGACTAAAGAAAACTTTTCTGAAGCTTCAGACTATGTCAAGCAAAGTCTTAAAGAAGTAAGGATGCTGTCACGGTCTTTAAACAACGAGGTTATTTTAAATATAGGGTTTGAGAAATCAATTTCTAACGAGTTAAGTAGACTTAAAAAAATGAAGTTTGCAACAGCAGAGTTGCAGGTTAAAGGAGACGTTGTGCCTTTTAATAACAAAAAGCACGAGATAATTGTATTTAGGATATTACAAGAGTTTTTCTCTAATACAGTTAAATATTCTGAAGCTAAAAACTTAAACGTTATACTTCATTATTTAAAAGATCAATTACTAATAGAGGCCACAGATGATGGTATTGGTTTTGATATGGCCACCGTACAAGAAGGCTCAGGATTATTAAACATGAAAAGTCGTGCCGAGCTTATAAATATGTCTTACGCTTTGACGTCAACAAAAGGTGAAGGCGTAAAATTACAATTAGGATATCCTTTTGTTAATCTATCAAACTACTAGTAATTGGTATATTATAACCAATTTAATACTTTTCTAACCAAGTCTAATTTTCCATTATAAGGTGCATAACGCACAGGTATATCTAGCCAATTGGCTTTTTTAACTACTCCTTTTTTATGGCTAAAAGTGTCAAAAGTATAGTGTCCATGATAAGCCCCAAGACCACTATTTCCGACACCTCCAAATGGTAATCTGTGATTAGCAAAGTGTACAATGGTGTCATTGATACAACCACCTCCAAAAGAGAATTTTTGTATTAATTGTTTCGCTTTCGCGGAATTTGAGCCAAATACATACAAGCTTAACGGTTTGTTATAAGACAAAATAATAGTTTCTAATTCCGAATCATTTTGATAAGAAATCACTGGAAGAATGGGGCCAAATATTTCGTCCTTCATGACTTCGCTATCAAGCGTTGGGTTATCAATAACAGTAGGCGCAATGTATAACGTATCAGCATCTGTTTGACCACCAATAATACAGTTTTGATTGGTTAGCATTTTTGATAAACGCTCAAAGTTTTTAAGGTTTATTATACGCGCAAAATCTTTAGATTGTTGCGGTGTGGTAGAATAGGCTAATTCAACCTCATGTTTCATAGCTTTATAGAACGCATCTTTTTTGGAATGATGAATTAAGATATAGTCAGGAGCAATACACGTTTGTCCAGCATTAACAAATTTACCCCAAACAATACGTTTTGCTGCTAGCTTAATATTAGCAGTATCATCAATAATACATGGGTTTTTACCGCCTAATTCTAAAGTGGTTGGTGTTAAATTAACAGCAGCAGCTTTAGCAACTATTTTACCGACGTTAACACTACCTGTAAAGAAAATATAATCCCAATGTTGCTCTAGTAATTTAGTAGAAGTGTCAACACCACCTTCTACAACTGTAACGTGTTCTGGTTTAAATACTGTTTTAATAATGTCACTGATTAAGGCAGAAGTATGTGGCGTTAATTCGCTTGGTTTTAAAACAACCGTGTTTCCTGCAGCAATAGCGCCAACTAAAGGTGCTAAAGCCAATTGGTAGGGGTAATTCCATGGTGCGATAACTAAAACGCTTCCATAAGGTTCTGCATACAAATAGTCAGAAGACGGAAAGTTTAATAACGCAGGAAATACACGTTTAGGTTTGGCCCATTTGTTTAACTTTTTAATGGTGTGTTTTAAATCCTGAATAACAATAGCTGTTTCTGTTAAAACAGATTCGAATTCTGGTTTTTTGAAATCGTTATACAGCGCATCGGTAATATCTTGCTCTCTTGCTACTAATTGATTTAAAAGTGCTTTTAAAAGTGTTTTCCTATGGGTGATGCTTAACGTTTGACCTGTTTTAAAATAGCTTTTTTGATCGTTTAGTAATTCCGGAATCATGCGTGTGTGTTTATATAAAGGTAACGTATTTTATTGGTTTGCTATTGTTGCGTTAGTGGTAGTAATGGCATCCTTTTTTTGCTGCCATAAATGGCGAAAAAAGATATAACCCTTCGACTGCGCTCAGGATAAATTTAAACACGACTCTTGTGGTAACGCCTATAAACTATAAACAAGCGTCCCAAATAGGATCTTTAGGTAAGGGTGCTGTTATGTTTAAATTGTCTTGAGAAACTGGATGGATAAACTTTATGTTTCTGGCATGTAAACTAATACTTGCGTCTTTGTTGCTGCGATCAAAGCCGTATTTTAAATCACCTTTAATAGGAGAACCAATACTAGAGAGTTGCGCGCGTATTTGATGATGGCGTCCCGTTTCTAGGTTAACTTCTAAGAGATAATAATTATCTAATTTCTTTATTGTTTTATAATGCAGAATGGCTTTTTTGCTTTCTGGAATTTCCTTTATATATGCGGTAGACTTATTATTTTTAGGATTCTTTTTTAGCCAGTGGATTAAAGTATCGGCTTCTTTTTCGGGTTTGTTTTTAACTAAAGCCCAATAGGTTTTAGAAATTTCTTTGGATACAAACAACTTATTTAAGCGGGGTAGGGCTTTACTGGTCTTTGAAAAGATAACTAAACCAGTGGTTGGTCTGTCTAATCGGTGTACGGTCCCTAAATATACCTTACCTGGCTTGTTGTATTTGTCAGCTATAAATCCTTTAACAACATCACTTAAAGGTTTGTCTCCCGTTTTATCGCCTTGTACAATATCTCCTGCACGTTTATTTACTACGATGATATGGTTGTCCTCGTAGATGACTTTTAGGTTGTCTTTATTGGAAAGTATTTTAGACACAAGTTATAAGCTAAAAGCCAATAGCAATAAGCTAAAAGCTGAATTAATACTGTTCTTTATCACTAGGGAAGTCACCACTTTTTACATCTTCTCCGTATTGCTTCATAGCATTAGTCATGTCTTCGTAAAGATTCATGTATCGACGTAAAAATCTTGGGTTAAACTCGTGTGTCATACCAATCATATCATGTGTAACTAGTACTTGTCCGTCAACACCAGCACCAGCACCAATTCCGATAACAGGAATAGAAACACTTTCTGCTACTTCTTGCGCTAATTTAGCCGGTATTTTTTCTAATACAATTGCAAAACAACCTGCTTTTTCTAACATTAAAGCGTCTTCCTTAAGTTGTACAGCTTCTTGCTCTTCTTTAGCACGTACGGTGTAAGTACCAAATTTATATATAGACTGTGGTGTTAATCCTAGGTGTCCCATAACAGGGATACCAGCATGTAAAATACGTTTTATTGAGTCTTTTACTTCTTTACCACCTTCCATTTTAACAGCATGTCCGCCAGATTCTTTCATGATTCTGATAGCAGAACGTAACGCTTCTTTTGGATCACTTTGGTAACTACCAAATGGTAAATCTACAACAACTAATGCACGATGTATAGCACGTACAACAGAAGAGGCGTGATAAATCATTTGATCTAAAGTAATAGGTAAGGTTGTCTCATGTCCAGCCATTACATTACTTGCAGAATCACCTACTAATATAACATCTGTACCGGCACCATCTACTATTTTAGCCATAGTGTAATCGTAGGCAGTAAGCATGGAGATTTTTTCTCCATTCTTTTTCATATCTACTAATGATTTTACGGTAACTCTTTTATATTCTTTTTTTGCTACAGACATATTGCGTTGTTTATATAGATTGTAAATGTACTAAATTAAAGACGTATTGCTAAATTTTTCTTTTAGACTGAGTCCCTTATACTTAGCCTTTTTATATGTTATTGGTGCTAGTAAAAGCTATGGTATTGTATTGTTAAACGGATTAGCAATCGGACATGTTTACTCTAACAGCTAAACCGCCTTCACTAGTTTCTTTGTATTTTGTATTCATGTCTTTTGCAGTTTCCCACATGGTATCCACGACTTTGTCTAATGGTACCTTTACATTTTTAGGGTCTGTATCCAAAGCAAGCTCTGCTGCATTAATAGCTTTTATGGCACCCATACTGTTACGCTCAATACATGGTATTTGTACTAAACCTCCAATAGGGTCGCAAGTAAGACCTAAATGATGTTCCATTGCAATCTCTGCTGCAATCATAACTTGTTCTGTACTTCCGCCAAGTAAGTCGCATAAAGCTGCTGCTGCCATAGCAGAAGATACACCAATCTCCGCTTGACAGCCTCCCATTGCGGCACTAATAGTTGCGCCTTTTTTAAAGATGCTTCCAATCTCGCTGGCTACAAGTAAGAATTTTTTAATGTCATCAAAGTTGGCATCATGATTTTCGATTACCATATAATACATTAAAACAGATGGTATTACTCCAGCACTTCCGTTTGTAGGCGCTGTAACAACACGCCCAAGGGATGCGTTAACCTCGTTTACTGCTAAAGCGAAGCAGCTTACCCATTTTAAGATTTGTCTAAATTTGACTTCACTATTCCTGATGCTTTCTAACCACTCTTGAGGTGTAGTGTAAGGCATTTCTATATTTAAACGCTTGTGTGTGTCAAAAGCGCGACGTCTTACGTTTAGTCCTCCAGGTAAATTACCTTCTGTATGACACCCAATAAACATGCACTCTAGCATAGTGTCCCAGATGCGGTGTAATTCAAAATCAATTTCTTCGTCCGTTCTAAGAGAGCGTTCGTTTTCTAAAACTATTTCTGATATTGTTTTGTTTTCACTTTGACAAAAGGCTAGTAACTCGGTAGCTTTATCAATAGGATACGGGAATTCTTTTTTTAGTTCTTTATTTTCGGCATCGACCGTACGTTCTTCTTTAACAACAAATCCACCACCAATGGAGTAGAAGGTAGAGGTATGTATTTCTGTTTCAGCGTAAGCGGTAAATTTTATTCCGTTTGAGTGAAACGGTAAAAAAGCACGGTTAAATATAATGTCTTCTTTTTTGTCAAAAGAAATAATACGTTGGTTGTCTAAAACAATTTTATGAGTATTAGTAATAGAGGCTATTATTATATCAATAGTATCTGTAGGGATTCTTTCTGGATCTGCGCCACTAAGTCCTAACATGACTGCTAAATCTGTGGCGTGTCCTTTTCCTGTTAAAGATAATGAGCCATATAAGTCAATAGTAACACGTTGTACTTGGTCAAATAAATTAGCTGCTTTAAGCTCGTGTATCCAACGCTCTGCAGCGCGCCAAGGACCTAGTGTATGAGAACTAGAAGGACCTACACCAATTTTAAGCATGTCAAAAACTGAAATACATTCCATATTACTATATCGTTTTAGTATTAGCCGACAAATATAGTTTTTTGTTGGACATATAATAGTTAAAATAATAGTCTTCTTTATTAAGATTCTGCCATCATGTCAGTTAGGTTGTCTTGGCATAATCATTGACTTACTGATACCGTAACAATTACAATACAAAATTTAAATTATATAAAATTATGAGTAAGATTATTGGAATCGATTTAGGAACAACAAACTCTTGCGTTTCTGTAATGGAAGGTAACGAAGCAGTTGTAATCCCAAACGCAGAAGGTAAACGTACAACACCTTCAGTTATCGCTTTTGTTGAAGGAGGCGAAATTAAAGTTGGTGATCCAGCAAAAAGACAAGCAGTAACTAACCCAACAAAAACTGTTTATTCTATTAAACGTTTTATGGGTAACAAGTACTCTGATTCTAAAAAAGAAGCAGAACGCGTACCTTACAAAGTAGTTAAAGGTGATAATGATACACCACGTGTAGATATTGATGGTCGTTTATATACGCCTCAAGAATTATCTGCTATGGTACTTCAAAAAATGAAGAAAACTGCTGAAGACTATTTAGGTCAAGATGTAACTGAAGCAGTTATTACTGTACCAGCTTACTTTAATGACTCACAACGTCAAGCAACTAAAGAAGCAGGAGAAATTGCAGGTTTAAAAGTACGTCGTATCATTAACGAGCCAACAGCAGCAGCTTTAGCTTACGGAATGGACAAGAAAGGTACTGACCAAAAAATAGTAGTATTTGATTTTGGTGGAGGAACACATGATGTATCTATCCTTGAATTAGGAGATGGTGTATTTGAAGTATTATCTACAGATGGAGATACGCACTTAGGTGGAGATGATGTTGATCAAAAAATTATTGATTGGTTAGCTGATGAGTTTAACGCAGAAGAAGGTATGGACTTAAGAAAAGATCCAATGTCTTTACAACGTGTTAAAGAAGCAGCAGAAAAAGCGAAGATTGAATTATCTTCTTCTGAGCAAACAGAAATCAATTTACCATATATTACAGCTACTGCAAGTGGACCAAAACACTTAGTACGTACATTAACACGTTCTAAATTTGAGCAGTTAATTGACGATTTAGTAAAACGTACTATTGAGCCTTGTCAAACAGCTTTAAAAGCAGCAGGTTTATCAAAATCTGATATTGACGAAGTTATTTTAGTAGGTGGATCTACACGTATCCCAGCAGTACAAAAAGCAGTAGAAGCATTTTTTGGAAAAGCACCTTCAAAAGGCGTTAACCCAGATGAGGTTGTATCTTTAGGAGCTGGTATCCAAGGTGGAGTATTATCAGGAGATGTAAAAGATGTATTACTTTTAGACGTAACACCTTTATCATTAGGTATCGAAACTATGGGTAACGTATTTACTAAGTTAATCGAAGCAAATACAACTATACCAACTAAAAAGTCTCAGGTTTTCTCTACAGCAGCAGATAACCAACCATCAGTAGAGATTCACGTATTACAAGGTGAACGTGCTATGGCAGCAGATAACAATACAATTGGACGTTTTCACTTAGATGGATTACCACCAGCACAAAGAGGTGTTCCACAAATTGAAGTAACTTTTGATATTGATGCAAACGGAATTATTAAAGTTTCTGCAGGAGATAAAGCTACAGGAAAAACACAAGATATTCGTATTGAAGCATCTTCTGGTTTAACTGAAGAAGAAATTAAGCAAATGAAAGCTGATGCAGAAGCAAACGCTGAATCTGATGCTTTAGCAGCAGAAAACGCTAAGACTTTAAACGAAGCTGATTCTATGATTTTCCAAACAGAAAATCAATTAAAAGAATTTGGTGATAAATTATCTGATGATAAAAAAGCACCAATTGAAGCAGCTTTAACTGAATTAAAAGCAGCTTACGAATCTAAAGATGTAGCAGTTATTAAGCCAGTTTTAGAGAAAATTAACGAAGCTTGGAAAGTAGCTAGCGAAGAAATGTACAAAGCACAAGCAGATGGTCAAGCTGGGCAACCAGGTCCTGATGCAGGAGCAGATACAACTGAAAACAGTGATGTTGAAGATGTAGATTTCGAAGAAGTAAAGTAAGCAGAGAACCAAGTTTTGTTTAGTAAAACTTGAGTGAATCACTTATGCTCAGCTTGACTGAGTATCTTATTAGATTTAACACAAAAAAAACGCAATCATTAATTTGATTGCGTTTTTTTTGTGTTAATAATTGGAATAAAAAACTATGCATGCATAATAAATTTATGCTATATTTGTTTAAACAATTTAATGATTATGGAAACTAAATTAACTCAGCTTTTAAATATAAAATATCCAATTATACAAGCACCAATGTTTTTGGTGTCTAACGTTGCTATGGTAACGGAAGGGATGAAGGCTGGTATTGCTGGATGTATTCCTGCACTTAATTATAGAACATTAGAGCAGTTAAGAGCTGCTATAATTGAGTTAAAAGCTAATAAGGTTGAAGGAGGCTCTTTTGGGTTTAACCTAATAGTTAACAAGTCCAACATTAAATATAAAGAACAACTAAGGGTCTTATGTGAAGAAGGTTGTGATTTTATAATTACATCTCTAGGAAGCCCAGAAGAAACTATAAAACAGGCTCACAAAGCAGGTATAAAAGTGTTTTGTGATGTTACAGACTTACGTTTTGCTAAAAAAGTAGAGCAGTTGGGTGCAGATGCTGCTATTGCTGTTAATAACGAAGCAGGAGGGCATAGAGGTAATTTAACACCTCAAGAGTTGACTAATCAATTAAGTCAAGCCTTAACAATTCCTGTAATATCTGCAGGAGGTGTAGGTTGTAAAGCGGATATTGATAAAATGATAAGTTACGGCGCAGAAGGTGTGTCTGTTGGTAGTCCATTTATTGCATCTGTAGAAGCAGGAGTTACTGACGAGTATAAGCAGGCTTGTGTCGATTACGGCGAAAAGGATATTATCATGACAGAGCGTATCTCTGGGACACCTTGTACAGTAATCAATACACCTTACGTACAAAAAATAGGTACAAAGCAAACGTGGATAGAGCGCGTTTTAAATAAAAACAAGAAGTTGAAAAAATGGGTTAAAATGATTCGTTTTTCAATAGGGATGAAAGCCACAGAAAATGCAGCTAAAAAAGCAACTTATAAAACTGTTTGGGTTGCAGGACCAAGTATTGAGCATACTAAAGCAATATTACCAGTTAGGGATATTGTTGCTAACCTTGTAGCTTAATACTAGCAATACATGTCTAATAATTCTAAAAGAGTTAAAAGAATTGTTTTTGCTGGTCTCTTCTTTTTTGTAATCATGTTTATTGGTGTTTTTTACGCTTTGATGTATGATTCTAAAAAAGATGTGTCTGAAGACGAACGCTATGCTAAATGCTTAAATATACCATTCAAACTAAAAGAGCATGCTACTATACGTTGGAATGCTAATAATTTAAGATTTAAAAATTACAGCTTAATTTTAAATGAAGCTTCAGCATATGATACGCCAGAGGTAAAATCTGTCAAAATATATCAACCAGGAGAGACTGTTACTTTTATTTCGGCAAAATCTTATTCTAGTTTACATGTTGGTACAACGTATTATTTGATTGGACGTGATACCTTAGATACAGGAGAAGTTATTGATTTTGAGTATTATTACACAGGAGACTTCCCTCTGTTTGAGTAGTATTATTATTTGTTTTGATTATGATTGCAGTAATTGACTTTATAAAACAGCCTTATTTCAACCTTATATTTCCGAATTTTAATTCCTATTTTTACATTCTAAAACAAAATAAGTGCAAAATATTACCATAGCCATAGACGGTTTTTCATCTACAGGAAAAAGTACAGTAGCAAAGCAATTAGCAAAACATTTAGGTTACATTTATGTAGACACTGGTGCAATGTATAGGGCGGTTACTTTATATACTATGCAAAATGGTTGGATTGATAAAGATCAGTTTGATGTTGATGCTTTAGTTTCAAACCTTGACAAAATAGTAATAAGCTTTACTTTTAATCCAGAATTAGGATTTGCAGAAGTCTATTTAAACGGTGTTAATATAGAACGAGAAATTAGAACTTTAGAAGTCTCTAGTTTTGTTAGTAAAGTAGCAGCGATCCCAGAAGTGCGTTACCAGTTGGTTAAACAGCAACAAAAAATGGGTAAAGATAAAGGTGTCGTCATGGATGGTCGTGATATTGGAACGGTTGTGTTTCCTTACGCAGAATTAAAATTGTTTATGACAGCATCAGCAGATAAACGTGCCATAAGACGTTTTGATGAGTTGATTGGTAGAGGAGATGATGTAAAATACGAGGACGTATTAAGAAATGTAAAAGAAAGAGACTATATAGACTCTCATAGAGAAGACTCCCCATTAGTACAAGCAGAAGATGCTATAGCCATTGATAATTCTGATTTAACATTAGAACAACAATTTGATACTGTACTTAATTTAGTAAATAAGACACTAGAAGATTTAGCCTAATTAGATTAAAGCATAAAAAAAAGCGGATAGTTGGCTTACGCTTAACAATCCGCTTTTACTAATTGGTATAAAATGCCTATAAATTAGGGATTTTTAGTTCTTGATCTACATTGATCATATCAGGATTCTTTAAGATATCCTTGTTAGCTTCAAAAATAGCAGTGTATTTAGATGCGTTACCGTAGTAATGCTTAGCAATTTTACCTAAAGTGTCTCCACCTACAACAGTATGTCTTGCATAAAGACTTTCGTCTGCAACATCAATGTTTGCCATAATATCAGAAGGGCTATCTCCACCAGCAGCTTTGATTGCATCCCATATTAAGTTTTTCTCATATTGCGTACCTGCAGTTCCTTTAACTTTTAATACACCATTTTCTTCAGTAACGTCTCCGTTAGCGATCTTTAATTTTTCTCCTAAATCAAGTACACCTTGATATTTTGCTCTTACAGCCATAAATAATTTGTTTTTAAATATTAATTCTTGATTAAATATAGTAAATAAAATAATAGGTTGATTATCTAAAACCTTATTTAGAATCAACTTAGATTAAATGATTGATTTATCCGATTAAAAGCATTTTTTTAGTGTAAAACTATAATTAATTAGTATGCTGAGGTTCAGTGTTTTAATATTTTTATATTACTATTAGGCTGTATTATTAAAAAGTAGTATTTTTGCACTCCTTTTTGGCGCATACAAGAAAGATGAAAAGGGATTAAAACAATTTTATTTATAACACTTCTGTGTGTTAGCGCCTAAATCTTCTAGACATAACAGAATACAAAAACATAATGTATTTATATTTCAGCGAAAGCGGGAAGTACATTATTAAATTTATTTAAATGGCTGAAAAAGCAAAACAAGCAGAAGTTGCATCTCAAGAAGCAACTGCAGAAACAAAAGTAGCTCCAGTAGTATCTGAAGCTCAAGCAAACCCTGAAAAATTCTTAGCAGATTTTAACTGGCACAATTACGAAGAAGGAATTGATGAAGTTGAAGATTCTCAATTAAAAGAATTTGAAAAATTAGTATCAGAAAATTTCGTAGATACTTTAGATGATGAGGTTGTTGAAGGAACAGTAGTGCACATGACAGATCGTGATGCAATTATTGACATCAACGCTAAATCTGAAGGAGTTATTTCTTTAAACGAATTTAGATACAATCCAGACTTAAAAGTAGGAGACAAGGTTGAGGTATTAATTGATGTACGTGAAGACGCAACAGGACAATTAGTATTATCTCACAGAAAGGCTCGTGTAATTAAGGCTTGGGATAGAGTAATTAAAGCTAATGAAACTGGAGAAATCGTTAACGGTTTTGTTAAATGTCGTACTAAAGGTGGTATGATTGTAGATGTTTTTGGTATCGAAGCATTCTTACCAGGATCTCAAATTGATGTTAAGCCAATTAGAGATTACGATCAGTATGTAAACAAAACTATGGAATTTAAAGTTGTGAAAATCAACCACGAATTCAAAAACGTAGTAGTTTCTCATAAAGCTTTAATTGAAGCTGATATTGAAGAGCAGAAAAAAGAAATCATTGGTCAACTAGAAAAAGGACAAGTATTAGAAGGTGTTGTTAAAAACATTACTTCTTATGGTGTGTTTATTGATTTAGGTGGTGTTGATGGATTAGTTCACATTACAGATTTATCTTGGTCAAGAATTAACCATCCAAATGAGATTGTTGAGTTAGATCAAAAATTAAATGTTGTAATCTTAGACTTTGATGAAGATAAGTCTAGAATCCAATTAGGTCTTAAGCAATTATCTAAACATCCTTGGGATGCTTTAGGAGAAACTGTTGCTGTAGGTGATAAAGTTAAAGGTAAAGTTGTTGTAATCGCTGATTACGGTGCATTTATCGAAGTTGCAGAAGGAGTTGAAGGTTTAGTACACGTTTCAGAAATGTCATGGTCTACTCATTTACGTTCTGCTAACGACTTTGTAAAAGTTGGTGACGAAATTGACGCACAAATCTTAACTTTAGATAGAGAAGATCGTAAAATGTCATTAGGTATCAAGCAATTATCTGCTGATCCATGGACAGATATTACAACTAAATATCCTGTAGGTTCTAAGCATTCAGGTATTGTACGTAACTTTACAAACTTTGGTGTTTTTGTTGAATTAGAAGAAGGTATTGATGGATTAATTTACATCTCTGACTTATCTTGGACTAAGAAAATCAAGCATCCATCTGAGTTCTGTAACGTAGGTGATACATTAGATGTAGTAGTATTAGAGTTAGATGTTGAAGGACGTAAATTATCTTTAGGTCATAAACAAACAACTGATAATCCTTGGGATAAATACGAAACTGAGTTTGCTTTAGGTACAACACACACAGCTGAAATCGCTGATGTTGTAGATAAAGGAGCTACTATTGAATTTAACGAAGATATCGTTGCTTTCGTACCATCTCGTCACCTTGAAAAAGAAGACGGTAAGATGTTAAAGAAAGGTGATTCTGCAGAATTCAAGATTATCGAATTTAACAAAGAATTCAAACGTGTTGTTGCATCTCATACTGCTATATTTAAAGCAGAAGAAATGGCAAATGTAAAAGCAGCTGTTAAAAAGGCAGCTTCTCAAGCTGACGAAGCTAAACCAACTTTAGGTGATGCTAACGAAGCTTTACAAGCGTTAAAAGATAAAATGGACGGTAAAGTATAAGCTTTAAAGTTTTTATCAATATTAAAAGCCTCTCAGAAATGAGAGGCTTTTTTATTTGGTACAAAAACAGCTTTCAACTTATAATAATTTACTTTACCTTTGTTTACCAAACCCGTTTGGAATACTATGAGTCAAAAAGTGCTACTTAACGCAACAGAAGTCAACATCATTCTACATAGATTGGCTTGTCAACTCATCGAAAATCATAATGATTTTTCTAATACCGTTTTAGTTGGTATACAACCTAGAGGTAAATATTTGGCTAACCGTTTAGCAACCATGCTAAAAGAGGATTACAAAATTAAAAACTTACAATTAGGACATCTAGATATTACGTTTTATAGAGATGATTTTAGAAGAGGAGACACCACATTAGAAGCTAATACTACAGAGATTAATGTACAAGTTGAAGATAAAAATATTGTTTTTATTGACGATGTACTTTATACTGGACGTAGTATTCGTGCAGCTTTGACCGCAATTCAATCTTTTGGAAGACCTAAAGAAATTGAATTATTAACCTTAATAGACAGGCGTTTTAGTAGACATTTACCTATACAACCAAATTATAGAGGTCGTCAAGTAGATGCTATAAATAACGAAAAGGTAAAAGTAAACTGGATGGAAAATGAAGGAGAAGATGCTGTATATTTAGTTAATAACTAAACATAAACTTGCTTAAATGCTTTACATAGCATTTATCTAACAAAATAGTAAGTTAATAAAAGGAACAAGATTATAATCATCAATACAATAGCAATTTAAACAGTGCTATTTAAAACTGAAAACAAATAATATGGGCGAGTTAAGTGTCAAACATTTATTAGGAATCAAGTATCTTAATAAACAAGATATAGAGCTTATTTTTAAGACAGCAGATCACTTTAAAGAAGTTATTAATCGTCCTATTAAAAAAGTACCATCTCTTCGTGATATTACTATTGCGAATTTGTTTTTTGAAAACTCTACACGTACCAAACTGTCCTTTGAATTAGCAGAGAAACGATTGTCAGCGGATGTCATTAATTTTTCGGCTTCGCAATCGTCAGTAAAAAAAGGAGAAACATTAATAGATACTGTAAATAATATATTATCCATGAAAGTGGATATGGTTGTTATGCGCCATCCAAATCCAGGGGCAGGTGTATTTTTATCCAAGCATGTTAATGCTAGTATCATCAACGCAGGAGATGGAGCGCATGAGCATCCAACACAGGCCTTATTAGACAGCTATTCTATAAGAGAGCGTCTAGGTAGTGTTAAAGGTAAAAACGTTGTTATTGTTGGAGACATACTACACAGTCGTGTTGCATTATCTAATATTTATGCTTTAAAGTTACAAGGTGCTAATGTCATGGTTTGTGGTCCTAAAACATTATTACCAAAACATATTGAAAAATTAGGCGTAAAAGTTGAAACCAATTTAAGAAAGGCGCTTAATTGGTGTGATGTAGCAAATATGTTGCGCGTACAAAATGAAAGAATGGATATAAGTTATTTTCCATCTACAAGAGAATATACACAACAATACGGAGTTAATAAGGCATTATTAGATAGCCTAGACAAAGAGATTACAATAATGCACCCTGGACCAATAAATAGAGGTGTAGAGATTACTAGTGACGTTGCAGATTCTAAACAAGCCATTATTTTAGATCAAGTACAAAATGGAGTAGCGGTTAGAATGGCGGTAATTTACTTATTAGCTTCTAAAATAAAACAATAGTTATGATTATAGATCAAAATGAAAACTTAGCAATTATAACCCAAGAAAATGCTACGGTTATAGAATTAGTTAAAAAAATAGAAACACTATATCCTAAATTTAAAAATAATAATATTATCGTTAATTTAAACGCTACAAAAGTGGTGTCTTTAAAAGATGTTATTGAGTTTTTAAGAGTATCTAATCAACACCGCGCTGCAAAACATTCTTTTGTAATAGTTAACGAAGGTGCAGATACAGACAACACGCCGGACGAAATAATAATTGTACCAACGCTTCAAGAAGCACACGACATTATTGAAATGGAAGTTATGGAACGCGATTTAGGGTTTTAAAACACCTTTTTAGTGAATTTTATTTTGTCTTATAATTAAATTAATATTCTTTAATGAAATTAAATATCTTAGGTTGTTACAGTGCAACACCACGTACATTTACTAATCCTACATCTCAAGTATTAGAAATTAATAATCACATTTTTTTAATAGATTGTGGAGAGGGAACGCAAGTACAACTAAGAAAAAATAAAATTAAGTTCAGTCGCATTAAGCACATTTTTATTTCGCATTTACATGGCGATCACTTTTTTGGGTTAGTCGGATTAATTTCTACTTTTAGATTATTAGGACGTGATACGGAGCTGCATATTTATTCCCCGAAAGGGTTAAAAGAAGTCATTACACTTCAAATGAAGTTAGCCAATTCTTGGACTAATTACAAGCTTACGTTTCATGAGTTAACTAATAAAGATTCTGAAATTGTTTTTGAGGATGAAAAGGTTGAAGTACACACCATCCCTTTAGATCATAGAATTTACACAAACGGGTTTTTATTTAAAGAAAAGCCAGGAGACCGTAAATTAGATATGAATGCTGTTTTAAATGAAAATATAGATGTGTCTTATTATCGAAAGTTAAAACAAGGGGCAGATGTTACAAATGAAGCGGGAGAGGTTGTAAAGAACGAAACCGTAACCAAAGCACCTAAAAAACCTAAAAGCTATGCATTTTGTAGCGATACGGCTTATAAAGAAGATATAATACCACTTATAAAAAACGTAGATGTATTATATCACGAATCTACTTTTCTAGAAAAACATGCTAAATTAGCAGCCCCAACAAAACATAGTACTGCAAAACAAGCAGCAAGTATTGCAAAGCAAGCTAATGTTGGACAGTTAATATTAGGACATTATTCTACACGTTACGACGATTTAAATGTTTTTAAAACCGAAGCACAAACAATCTTTGACAATGTTGTACTTGGTGACGATGGTAAAGTTTTTGAGTTTTAAATTTTATAACGCCTATTAACTACAAAAAGGCTTAGAAGAAGTAATACAATTAATAGTACACTATTAAAGTATAAGATGTTTTTGTTACTTACGTGGTTAAGTGTTAATAATAAAAAGGATACTATATTAAGTATCCCTAAACCAACTAATACTTGTTTTAAAAATAAGGCTAAACCTTTACTATCTATTTTTGCTTTTTCAGAAGGACTTAATGTATTGTATCCAGCAATTAGATCTGGATATTTCTTCACTAAAAAACCACAAATAATTAGAATTATACTTACCAAAAGTTGAGAATACATCATGCCTTAAAAATAGTAAAAAACGCGTAAATTTACATATAAATTAATGTTATGGAAAAAGACTTAAGTAATTACAGAAAAACTTACGAGAAAGGAGCGTTGTTATTAAAAGACACACCTGAAAACCCATTAGAGCTTTTTAGGTCTTGGTTTAATGAAGTGGATCAACATTTTCCTGAAGACGAAACTAACGCGATGACAGTTGCTACTATTGGTAGCGACGGATTTCCTAAAAGTAGAGTGGTGCTTCTTAAAAAATTTACATATGAAGGCTTTATTTTTTATACTAATTATGATAGCGAAAAAGGAAAAGCGATACTTAATAATCCAAATGTATGTTTATCCTTTTTCTGGCATGGTGCAGAACGACAAATCATAATTAAAGGAAAGGCGGAAAAAATAGCAGAGAATTTAAGTGATGGTTATTTTGAATCTCGTCCACGCGGTAGTCAACTAGGTGCAATAGTATCAAATCAAAGTAGTATTGTAGAGAGTAGAGAGGTATTAGAATCTAAATTAAGGCAGCTTGAGCTTGATTATGAAGGGAAAGAAATTGAGAGACCTTCGTTTTGGGGAGGGTTTATTATAAAACCTATTTCTATTGAGTTTTGGCAAGGTAGACCTAATAGATTGCATGATAGAATTCTATATGCATTAGATGCTGAGTTTAATTGGGTTAAAAACCGTTTATCGCCATGATTTAATCGTTAAAATGCATTTAAAATATGTATTTCATCGATTAAAAGCATATTGAAACGTCGAAAAGCATGTTTTTAATCGATTTTAACATTTCTTTAACAGTTTGTTAGAGTAACCTGTTCTATTTTTAAAGTCCCAAACCTACTTAACTCTTTAAAAATGAGAAAATTTACCTACCTACTGACTGTTATGTTACTAACAATAACCTTAACATCTTGTTCAACTGATAGCTTAGATGAAACTGCAGATTATAATGTTGAAGCTCTAGTTATCCCAGAAGCAAAACCAATTGAAATTGAAATTTTAGAACTTATTAATCAACACCGTATAAGTATTGGTTTAAACGTTTTGGTTAGTCACCAGCTTATAAAAGGACAAGCTTTTAGTCATACAGATTATATGACAGATATTAATGAGGTAAATCACGATCATTTTTTTACTAGAAAATCGTTCTTAGTAGATAATGCAGATGCCGTAAAAGTATCTGAAAATGTCGCTTATGGATTTTCAAGTGCTGCATCAGTAGTAAATGCTTGGTTAAATAGTGAAGGACATAGAGGTAATATTGAAGGTGATTACACAGATTTTGAAATTTCTGCAGAGTTAGGAGAAAATAACAAATGGTATTTTACTAATATTTTTATGAAGAAATAATTATATTTTTTACATGATTTTTAATTGATGTAAAAATCACGGATTTATAATAGAATTAAAAAGCCTCAACAATAGTTATATTGTTGAGGCTTTTTTTATGTAGACCAATTTGTAACGATTATTTAGGGAATGGTGTTTATAGTTATAGATATAAGTCTCTTTCTGTTATTAGGGATTACGAATTTTAACTAATGTAATATGTAAATGCTATTTTAGTTATAAGCGTTGTTTTAAGGCTTTTTGTGTAGGAGTTAATACTTTTGTTGTATAATAACTGTTATAGCAAAGCGGCTGCGCTTAATGTTGTTAATTGATACAATTGCCTATAAAGTTTCAACGTATTATAAAAGAATGCGAAAAATACAATGTTGTTTTTAGATATAATTATTCACTAATCCGCATAACATAAAAAAAGCCTTTCTAATTTAGAAAGGCTTTTTTTATTTATTTGTATTGATTTGTGATTATAAACTTAGATCGTCTATTCTCTTCATGTTCTTTATCAGTACATTTTACACCGTTAGTACAGTGATTTAGTATTTGTGATTCTCCATACCCTATAGCACTTTGTATTCTGCCATCCTCAATACCTCTTGAGTAAAGATAATCTCTAGTTGACTTAGCACGTCTATCAGACAGTTTTAAATTGTAAGCATCACGTCCTCTAGCGTCAGTATGAGATTCGATTTTAATAATCATCTTAGGATGTTCTCTCATTACAGCAACAATATTCTCTAATTCATATGCAGCATCAGTTCTGATGTCTGATTTATTGTAATCAAAGTAAATCGGGTTAATAACTATTTCATTATCTACAATTAATGGGTCTAGGTATAAATCTATAGTTGTTTCATCTCCGTTATTTGGTGATGTTACAAATCCTTGTTTGTCTGGTCTATAAATTACTCGCTCACCTAAAACTGTAAACGTCTTATCACAAGCGATATCTTTAAACTCGTACTTTCCATCTTTTTCAGTAAAGTAGGTATCTATAACTTTACCATCTATGTCTAGTAATGCTACTCTTACTTTATCTAAAGGCTCGTTAGATAGTTTATCGTATGCTACTCCAGATACAGTTTGTTTACATTCATATTTACCAAAAGCATAGATGTCATCACCACCTTTTCCTCCTTCACGATTTGAAGAGAAGTAACCCGATTGTGTTTCCGTATCGATAAAGTAACAAAAATCATCAAAAGGACTATTATATGGCGCTCCAAGATTTTTGATAAATACTTCCGTAGAATCGTTTCTTTTTATCTTTAATAAGTTAGTTTCAAAAATATCAAGTAATCCTAAATTTAAATTGGCATCACTTGAAAAGTAAAGCGTAGAATCTTTAGCTACAAACGGGAATTTCTCGTTTCCTTCGGTATTAATTTCTGCTCCTAAGTTTTTAGGTACACCGTAAGTGCCATCCGATTTTATTGATACTTTATATAAGTCGGTTTGACCAAAACCACCTTCCATATCAGATACAAAATATAACGTTTTGTTATCAGGACTTAAAGCTGGTGCGCCACAAGAATAAGCATCATTGTTAAAAGGAAGCTCTACTACATTGCTCCATTTCTCTCCCGATAGCGTTGCTTTATATATCTTTAAATTAGAGGTTCCTTCTTTTGAATATTTACGTTTCTCTTTTTTATTAACGTTATTTCTAGTAAAGTACATTGTTTTACCATCATTGGTAATAGTCACTAAACCTTCATGATCATCTTTTGTATTAATTGACGAATTAAGTTTTTGTGGTTCACTAAATGTTTTTGCAGCTTTTTCTATTTTAGTATCAACTTCAAAAATATTTAAGAAAGGCTCGTTATTCCAATCATATAATTCTTTTTCGTCTGTAATAGAATCTTTAACCCAAGTAGAGTAGAAGTACATTTTATCTTTAAACTCATAACCTCCAAAATCAGAATACTGTGTGTTTAATTCTAAATTTTCAGTATCAACATACACTTTTTCAGTATTAGTTAATTGGTTATAGTTTTCCATACTAAAAACTTCAATATCCTTGATACGTTTATCTTTGGTATTTTTTAGTTTGAAGTCTCTTAAATACTCATTTGCTAAATCGTATTTTTTTTGACTTCTTAGAGTTTGTATATACTTATAAATATATTCAGGATCAATTGTTGGATATTTGGTTATTGCTTTATTGTACCAGAATTCAGCTTTTTCAACTTTACTGATATTAAAGTAACTATCACCAATTCTTTTTAGAATATACTCCGTACTATCTTCTTTTTTTAAAGCCTCTTTATAAAGTTCAGCTGCTTTTTCATAAGAGAAATCTCTAAAAAAGTTATCGGCTACTTTTGTTTGTGCAACAGCTTGTTGTACAAATAAGAAAAGTACTATATATGAAATAATTTTTATTTTCATTTTAAAAATATCTAGGTGATTTTACACGTTTTGTTGGCTTGAATACTTCAAACATTATTAAGATTTCATGTGTTCCTCCAGTATATGGTCTCAAGTCAGTAATATAATGTTCGTAAGCATACCCAATTCTCATTTGTGGCGATACTTGAAAATCTGCTAAAGCTCCGATTGTTGATGTATCTCTGTTATATCTATAACTACCACCTAACCAGAATTTTTCGTTAAATAAAACGTGTGCACTAAGATCAAAAGATATAGGTGCTCCGTTAGTTACTTTTACTAGGGCAGAAGGTTTAAGTTTTGTGTTTTCGTCTAAATCAAACACATAACCTCCGGTTAAATAGTATCCAACACGTTCTAGCGCTATATAATCTACTTCAGGATCTAAAGCACTTTGATTGTAATCCGTATTAAGAATTCTTGGTGCAGATAAACCTACATACCATCTGTTTTGGTGCAAGTATGCTCCAACACCTATGTTAGGGTTCCATCTATTAGTAAAGTTACTAAAGAAAGGGTCTATAGCTACTGATGGATCATCTAAGAAACCTTCTTGATCTAAATTATAGTGTGTAAAACCGGCTTTTAATCCGAATGCTAATTTTGTTTTCTCAGAAAGCTCTATAGTATATGAAAAGTCTCCGTAAACAAAAACAAAATTTTCGTAACCTAACTCATCATTAATTACAGATAATCCTAGACCAATTTTCTCATTTTTAAGCGGAGCATGCACAGATACTGTTGAAGTGGTTGGCGCACCTGCTAATCCAACCCACTGGCTTCTGTGTAAACCAACAACACTAATAGTTTCTCTACTTCCAGCATAAGCAGGATTAATAGCAATAGTGTTAAACATGTATTGAGAAAATTGTGGTAATTGTTGAGCTAATGCATTTGCACAGCTCAACAGTAATATTACTCCAATACTATATAATTTTATTTTTTTCATTTATAGTTTTTATTTTGTTCCTAAGTAAAGAGGACCTGCTATTGGTTCGATTCCACTATCTAATATTTTTACTACATAGTAATATGTTCCGTTTGGTAGTCTACCTGCAGATCCAACTGATCCACTTGGACTTTGACCATTCCAATCATTTTGGTAATCTTTAGTTTCGAAAACGATATCACCAAAACGGTTAAATATTTGTAATTCTATTATGAAACCACATTCGTTTAATCCACCAACTGTGAAATACTCGTTATAGTTATCACCATTTGGAGTAACAGCTTTAGATATTTTTAAATCATCTTCTCCACATGGAAGTACTGTACAGTCATCATTAATATTAATAGTTAATTCATATGTGTTTAAACATCCTCCATTTAAAGTTGTGTAAGTAAAGACATAGTCTCCTAGTTCTACTTCAAGAGGATCAAACATTCCATCAACAATTTCTGTACCATTAGTTACAACCGTCCATTCTATAGTTGTATCGGCATCGGTTGGTAAGAATTGGTAAAGATCTATCGCACCATCTTCATTACATCTATCAGCCGTTAATGGGGTAGTAAAGTCTTCTGTAATCACATTAATTGTATGTGTAATTACTGTATCATTACCACAGTCATCAGTAGCTGTCCAAGTCCATACTAAGTCGTAAACTTCTTCATTACCAGTAAATGTTGTAGTTTCTTCAAATGTAATCTGTACATCATTTACAGAACAGTTGTCTTCAAATACTAATACAGGTACTTCAGGAACATTAGAACATATAACACTTGTTGGTAATTCTAAAGGTGTAACTAATGCAGGACCTGTTGTATCCACTATAGTAACTGTAGCAGTGAATGTACTAGCATTACCAGTAGCATCCGTTAAAGTATATATTACTTCAATTGTTCCGCTAGCACCACAAGTAGATACTAAATTAGCAAAGTCATAATTTGAAGTTACTGTAACGTTATTGTCACATGCATCTGTCGCACAATTTTCAAGAGCTGTAATATTAGTCTCGTTCCATACTTCAGCAAGTAAAGCATTATTGTCACCATCACATTCAATCGTTTCATCTAGAACCGCACAAGTTGAAACGTTAGGCGGAGTAGTATCTTCGATTAAGTCTGTAGTTGTTTGACCTGTAGCTGTTGCTATTTCTCCATTTAGAATTGCTGTAGCTGTAGCAGTTGCTGTATTGACAACTTCTGTAGCATCAATATCTGATTGTGTAACTAAATACGTTGCAGTATAAATCCAAGTTTCAGTAGGTTCAAGAATATTGTTACTGTTTACATCACCAGAAACAAATGTTACTGATACAGGCGTTGCTGCATTATCTAGTAATGGATCTGTTATCACTACATTTTCTAATGATAGAGTACCAGGGTTTGTAACAGTGAATGTATATGTTATTGTTTCACCTACTTCAGTACATTCATTGCTATTATCATTATTGAAAACACCAGTTTTAACAATATCAAGTAAAACTGTAGGCGTACAGAAAGTTACTTCTGTATTATTCT
>NZ_PJBW01000057.1:0-204 GCF_002836085.1 Olleya sp. 1-3 | reverse complement strand
AGTAGGAGATTTAACAGGAGTTGTATTTGAAGACATCAACGGAGATGGCGTACAAGATCCAGGAGAAGAAGGAATTGCAGGAGTAGATGTAGTTATTACAGATGTTGACGGAAACGAAACAACAGTAACAACAGGAACAGACGGAACATGGACAACAACAGACATTCCAGTAGGAGATACTGTAGTTGATGTTGACGAAACAAC
>NZ_PJBW01000056.1:0-205 GCF_002836085.1 Olleya sp. 1-3 | reverse complement strand
GTTATGAAACTGCAACCTTCAACAACACGACTTGTACTTGGGACGTAACAGGAACACAACCTGCTGAACCAACAACAGAATGCTATGAAACTGCAACCTTCAACAACACAACTTGTACTTGGGATGTTTCTGGAACACAACCAGCAGAACCAACCAAAGAATGTTATGAAACTGCAACCTTCAACAACACAACTTGTACTTGGGA
>NZ_PJBW01000055.1:0-209 GCF_002836085.1 Olleya sp. 1-3 | reverse complement strand
ACCTTTACTCATCGTAATATAATTTATTTTATTAATACTTAATAGATTACAAAGATAATGCCATTAATTTAATATTTCGTTTTATTTCTTAATTATTTTTGTTTTTTTAAAAAATAATTATTACCTGCCTTTATTTATCTACTATTAGAGACACTACTACTTGCCTTTGTTAACTATAACGCACAAAAAAAGGCTACCTTTATAGATAG
>NZ_PJBW01000054.1:0-218 GCF_002836085.1 Olleya sp. 1-3 | reverse complement strand
GTTATGAAACTGCAACCTTCAACAACACGACTTGTACTTGGGACGTAACAGGAACACAACCGGCTGAACCAACAACAGAATGCTATGAAACTGCAACATTCAACAACGCAACTTGTACTTGGGATCTAACGGGAACAAAACCTGCAGAACCAGATACTCAATGTTACCAAACTGCAACATTCAACAACACAACGTGTACATGGGATGTTTCTGGATCT
>NZ_PJBW01000053.1:0-243 GCF_002836085.1 Olleya sp. 1-3 | reverse complement strand
TTTTTGTTGTACTAAGGTACTGTATTTTCTTAACCAATAAGAAATAGTTGTTCTAGGAATATCATATTTTTTAGAAGCTTGGTTGTTGGATAGCTGACCATTTAAGATTTGGTCAACGACTAAAAGTTTGGTCTCTAAAGTTGCTTTTTGATAGCTTTTTTTTAGCCAGTGTTCATTTTTTGTTTTCATAAGTGACTGTAATTAATTGCTTAATTTTTAGTCAACCTATTTCAGGAAAATTCA
>NZ_PJBW01000052.1:0-249 GCF_002836085.1 Olleya sp. 1-3 | reverse complement strand
AAACCTGCGGAACCAACAACAGAATGTTACGAAACTGCAACATTCAACAACACAACTTGTACTTGGGATGTTTCTGGATCTAAACCTACAGAACCAACAACAGAATGTTATGAAACTGCAACATTCAACAACACGACTTGTACTTGGGATGTTTCTGGAACAAAACCTGCGGAACCAACAACAGAATGTTATGAAACTGCAACATTTAATAATAATACATGTACTTGGGATGTAACAGGAACGCAACCT
>NZ_PJBW01000051.1:0-251 GCF_002836085.1 Olleya sp. 1-3 | reverse complement strand
ATTTCTAACGATTTTGATCCTGATGGTGATACAATTACTGTAACTAATACGACTACTCCGGATAACGGAACAGTTACTATTAGTCCTACAGGCGAAATTATCTATACTCCTAATGATGGGTTTATTGGTGAGGATACTTTTACTTACACTATATGTGATGATGCTAATCCTGCACTTTGTGATACTGCAACTGTAACAGTAACTGTGCAACCTACTGATTCGCCTAATACAACTAATGCTAATGATGATGC
>NZ_PJBW01000050.1:0-263 GCF_002836085.1 Olleya sp. 1-3 | reverse complement strand
CAAACTTAGAAGCATTAACAACTATCGTAGATAACAACGACGGGACCTTTACTTATACAGACGAAGATGGTGTAACAACAACTCTAGATGTTGCTAACTTAGAGACACTAACAACTATTGCGCTTAATCCTGACAATACTAATATTGATTATACAGATGAAGATGGTGTCGTTACGCAATTAGATTTATCAGCTATTGTTGCAAACTTAGAAGCATTAACAACTATCGTTGATAATAACGACGGAACTTTTACTTATACTGAT
>NZ_PJBW01000049.1:0-264 GCF_002836085.1 Olleya sp. 1-3 | reverse complement strand
GTATTAGCAATACCACCCACTGTAATATAAACTGTAGCTGTATCACAAGCTTGGTCAGCATTATCATCACAAATAGTATAAGTGAAAGAATCTGCACCAGTATACCCAGGGTTAGGCGTATAAGTAAAGTCACCAGAAGGAGACATTGTTACAGTACCATTAGTTGGGTTTGTATTAGCAGTTACTGTTTGATTATCACCTTCAATATCATTATCATTTACTAATACGTTTTCTGTTACATCAGCTCCAGGAGTTGTAGTATAG